>DATIAB010000079.1:0-16314 GCA_035458265.1 Ornithinibacter sp.
GCCCTCGGCCAACCAGATCGTGGTCTCGCCGTACTTCCGGGGCTTGCCGACGCGCCCGATGCCGACGGGCCACGCGGGCTCCGGGCTGCGGGTGGACCGTTCGACGACGACGAGCCCGCCGGGGGCCAGCCAGCCGGACGCCAGCCGCGCGAGCACGGCACCGAGAGTGACCTCGTCCAGTTCGTACGGCGGGTCGACGAACACGAGGTCCGCGCGCTCGGCCTCCCCGGCCCCCCGCGCCAGCGCCGCCTCGACCGACGTCCGGGTCACCCGCACCTGCGACAGGCCCAGGTCGCGCACGTTCCCCGCGATCACCTCGGCCGCCCGCCCGTCGGACTCCACGAGCACCACGGATGCCGCGCCACGACTGGCCGCCTCCAGGCCGAGCGCCCCGGACCCGGCGTAGAGGTCGAGCACCCGCGAGCCGGCCACGGCCTCGCGGGCGTCGAGGGCGCTGAACAGCGCCTCGCGCACGCGGTCGCTCGTGGGCCTGGTGCCCGACCCCGGCGGCGTGCGCAGGGTGCGACCGCCCACCGCCCCGGCGATGATGCGGGTCATCAGCCCCGCTCCAGGTAGGCGGCCTGCTCGGCGTCGACCCGGGCCCGCACCGCCGCCGCGAGGTCGGGGTGGGCGACGAGGTCGGGATCGTCGGCCACGAGCGCGAAGGCGTCCTCGCGGGCGGCGACGATGACGTCCTCGTCCTGGAGGATGTGGAGGAACTCGAGCTGGGTGCGGCGGCCGTGCTGCGCCGCGCCGAGGATGTCGCCCTCCCGCCGCTGGGACAGGTCGAGCCTGGCCAGCTCGAAGCCGTCGGTCGTCGCCGCGACGGCCGTCAGCCGGGTCATCGCGGGCTCCGCGTCGGTGCCGGTCACCAGCAGGCACAGCCCGGGGTGGCCGCCGCGGCCGATCCGCCCGCGCAGCTGGTGAAGCTGGGAGACCCCGAACCTGTCGGCATCCATCACGACCATGACGCTCGCGTTGGCCACGTCGACCCCGACCTCGATGACGGTCGTCGAGACGAGCACGTCGAGGTCGCCGTTCTGGAAGCGGACCATCAGGGCGTCCTTGTCCTCGGCGCTCAGCCGGCCGTGGAGCACCCCGATGGACAACCCCTCGAGCACCGGCTGCTCGAGCAGCGCCGCGTGGACGGCGTACACGCTCTTCAGGGGCCTGGGCGGCGGCGGCGCGCCACCGTCGTCGCCGCTGCGATCCACCTCGTCGCGCAGGTCGGCGCCGTCGGTGGCTCCCTCGATGGAGCCGTCACCCGTGCCGTCGTCGCCGATCCGTGGGCACACGACGTAGGCCTGCCGCCCGCCTCGCACCTCCTCGGCGACCCGCGCCCAGGTGCGCGTCATCCAGCCGGGCCTGTTCTCGGGGACGACGTGGGTCGTGATGGGCGCGCGCCCAGCGGGCAGCTCACGCAGGGTCGAGGTCTCGAGGTCACCGAACACGGTCATCGCGACGGTGCGCGGGATGGGTGTCGCGGTCATCACCAGGACGTGCGGCGGCACGATTCCCTTGCCGCGCAGGGCATCTCGCTGCTCGACCCCGAACCGGTGCTGTTCGTCGACGACGACGAGCGCCAGGTCGAAGAAGTCGACGTTCTCCTGGAGCAGGGCGTGGGTGCCGATGACGATGCCGGCATCGCCGCTCGCGACGTCGAGCAGGGTGCGGCGGCGCGCAGCCGCCGACTGGCTGCCGGTGAGCAGCGCCACCCGCGTCGCGTGGTCGGCTGCGCCGAGCATTCCGCCGGCTGCGAGGTCGCCGAGCATCGTGGTGATGGTGCGGTGGTGTTGGCCGGCGAGCACCTCGGTGGGGGCCAACAGCGCGGCCTGCCCCCCGGCATCCACCGCCGCGAGCATCGCGCGCAGGGCCACCACGGTCTTGCCGGAGCCGACCTCGCCCTGGAGGAGTCGGTGCATCGGCACCTCACGGCCCATCTCGTCCGCGATGGTCTCGCCGACCTCGCGCTGGCCCGCCGTCAGCTCGAACGGCAGGCGAGCGTCGAACGCCTCGAGGATGCCGCCGGCCTGCGCCGGGCGCGCTCTCGTGGACTGGGCGGATGCCGTGAGACGCCGCTGCGCCAACGTCACCTGGAGGATGAACGCCTCCTCGAACCGCAACCGGCGCCGGGCCTGCTCGACCTCGGCCCAGGAGTTCGGGGTGTGGATGCCGCGCAGGGCATCGGTGCGGGAGAGCAGACCCCGAGCGGCGCGCACGTCCGCAGGCAGCGGATCGGGCACCTCGTCGAGGACGTCGAGCACCCGGCGGACGCTCTCGGTGACGGTCCACGTGTGCAGGGAGCCGACGGCGCGGTAGATGGGGATGAGGTCCTTGCGGTCGCCGGCGTCGAAGTCGTCGAGCATCGTGTAACCGGGGTGGGTCAGCTGCAGGCGGTTGTTGTACGTGCCGACGACGCCGGCGAAGATGCCCCGCGCACCGGGCACGAGGGCCTTCTCGTGCCCCCAGGCCTTGAAGAACGTGATGTCGATGTCGTGGGTGCCGTCGGTGATGACGACGTTGAGCATCGTGCCCTTGCGGGCCTTCATGGAGCGGGTCGTGGCGCTCTTGACCTCGGCCACCCCGACGAGGAACTCCCCCGGCGTCACCGATCCGAGGTCGCTCTCTCGGGTGCGGTAGCGCCGGGGCCAGAACGCGAGGAGGTCACCCACGGTGTGGATGTCCCGGGCCGTCGCGAACTTCTTCGCCGCCGTGGCGATGATCGGCGCGAGCTTGCTCGACTCGGTCGCCACCTCAGGTCACCGCCAACTCACTCCACCCCGATGAGCAGCGGGTAGATCGGCTGCCCCCCGTCGACGACGACCACCTCGAGCTCGGGGCGGTCACGCTCGAGGGCCGCGGCCGTGCGCTCGGCGAGGCCCGGGACGGCATCCGCACCGACGACGAGTGTGACCAGCTCGCCCCCGGCCGACAGGAGCCGGTCGAGCACGTCGCGGGCGGCCACCTCGATCTCGGTACCGAGGAACGCGACGTCGCCGTCGACGATGCCGAGGACGTCACCGGGGTGACAGACCCCGGCCCACGTGAGCGCTTCCTTGGACGCCACCGACACGGCGCCGTGCCGGGTCGCGACGGCCGCGCCCGTCATGGCGACGACGTTCGCGTGCACGGCCCGTGCGGGGTCGAGCACGGCCAGGGCCGCGAGTGACTGCACGGTGGTGCGGGCGGGCACCACGTGCGCGTCGATGCCTTCCCCCGACGCGGCCTCGGCGGCGACCCCGGCGGCGAGGAGGGTGTCGCGGTCCCCGGGCAGCAGCACGACCGCGGGTGCGCCCGTGGCGCGGGCGGCCGCGAGCAGCTGGCCCGCAGAGGCACGGCGTCCCGGGGCGGAGTCGACGACGACCGCGCCCGCCTCGCGCATCAGGGCTGCGATGCCGGGCCCGGCCGCGCATGCCACGACGGCGATCGGTGCGCGGTGCTCGCGGGTCGCGACCTGGGTGGCGAAGTGCGAGATGCGGATGCGCTCGGGACGGCCGGCAGCGATGCCGGCCTCGACCGCGGCCCCCGGGTCGTCGACGTGGACGTGGACGTTCCAGAGCTCTGGGCCACCGACGACCAGGAGGGAGTCCCCGAGCCCGTCGAGCGTGTGGGTCAGGGCCTCGACAGCGGCCGGGTCGGTGGCGTTCAGCAGGTACATGACCTCGTAGGCCGGGCCGTCACCGAGCAGGTCGCCCTCGCGGTCGAGCGGGTCGTGGCCCGGGAGGGACGCGGCAGCGGCATCCAGCGCGAGCGCGCCGGGGCCGCGGACGGCATCCGGTGTCGGCAGGGTGCCACCCGGGTCGGCCCGCCACTCGTGGCGCCGGTGCAGGGCCGGGCCACCCGCGAGGAACCTGTCGTCGGTGTCGGTCCACCGCCCCGTGACGACGCGATGGAAGGACTCGAGCATCAGCACGCACCCCGCCCCACCGGCGTCGACGACCCCGGCGCGAGCGAGCGCCTCGAGCTGCTCCGGGGTGCGGGCCAGCGCCTCGCTCGCGGCGTCGACGGCGGCCTGGGCCACGTCCGCCAGCGAGCCACCGCCCGTGGCGGCGGCGACCGCTGCCGCGGCCCCGGCATCCGCGACGGTGAGGATCGTGCCCTCCTGGGGGTGGGCGACGCACGCCCTGGCCGCGGCGGCGCCGCGCGCGAACGCGGTGGCGAGGAGCCCGGCATCGATGACGTCGGCCTCGGCCTCGATGACGACGTCACAGATGCCGCCGATGATCTGGCTGACGATGACGCCCGAGTTGCCGCGTGCCGAGAGCAGGATGGCGCGTTTGAGGGTGTGGCACTCGCGCACCAGGCTCGCGGTGCCGAGGATGCCGGCGCCGTCGTGGACCGCGACGACCTCGTCGATGGCGGCGTCGACGGTCAGGTAGAGGTTGGTGCCGGTGTCGCCGTCGGGCACGGGGAAGACGTTGAGCGCGTCGATCTCGGTGCGCCTGGCGGCGAGCGCCGCACGCGTCAGCAGTGCCCAGTGGCGGGCGTCGGCGGCGGTGAGGACGTCGGGCACGGGCTCACCCTAACCGGCTGCCCCGACGCACCGCGGGAGGCGTTTTGGTTCGTCGGCGGGGGCTCGGCTACTCTTGTCCGGTTGCGCGCCTGCTCGTGCGGGCCGCCGAAGACCACCAATCACACCATCTCAGGAGTACACCCGTGGCTGCCAACTGCGACGTCTGCGGCAAGGGACCCTCGTTCGGGCACAGCATCTCGCACTCGCACCGCCGCACCAAGCGTCGCTGGAACCCCAACATCCAGCGCGTCAAGGCACTCGTCGGTGACGCCGGTGTGACCCCGAAGCGGCTCAACGTCTGCACCTCCTGCCTCAAGGCGGGCAAGGTCAAGCGCTGAGGTCCCCTCACCCAGCATGAACCGGGCGGCTCCCTTCGGGGGCCGCCCGTTCGCTTGCCCGCGGACCGGTGTCGGATGCCGTGTGGCCGGTGCCGTGTGTCGGACGCCGGGTGGCCGGCTCAGCGGGCGAAGTGGTCCCAGCCGCGTGCGTCGTCGGGCACCACCCCGTCGACCGTGACCCGGGGGCCGCCCGTGCCGACCGGGAGCACCCGGCCGATGACCATCCACGGGTGCTCGGTGTCCCGGGGCAGCGAGACCTCGTCGGCGAACGTGCCGACGAGGGAGTGCTCCTCACCGCCGGTGAGCACCTGGTGCCAGGCGTCAGCCGGACCGAGCGCGAGCGTGAGCGGTCCCTCGGCAAAGTGGTCCCTCAGCACCGATGCCTCGAGGTCGACCTGCACGCCACTGGCCCGCGCGACCCGGCCGAGGTCGGTGACCAGGCCGTCCGACACGTCGATGAGGGCATGGGCCCCGGCTGCCGCGGCGCGCGGCCCCGCGCGCCACGGCGGAACCGGGGCGCGGTGGTGACCCAGCAGGGCGAGCACGGCAGCGGCGCGTGGCGACCCGGCATCCGGCTCGGAACCCGGCTCGGTGTCGGCCCGGTCGTCGTCGTGGTCGTCGTCCTCCCGGGTGGTGACGGCGCCCTCCCCCCGCTCGAACAGCGCCAGCCCTGCGCCCGACCATCCGAGGGTCCCGCACACGGCCACCACATCGCCCGGCCGAGCACCCGAGCGCAGCACCGGCGCGAGCCCTCGCAGGTCGCCCAGCGCCGTCACCGAGACCACGACCACGCCCGGAGGCGCCCCGGAGAGGTCTCCCCCGACGACCGGTGCCCCCGCCCGGTGAGCGAGCGAGGCGATGCCCCTGGCCAGGTCGACAGCCCACGCGACCTCGAGGTCTGGATCGGCGGCAAGGGAGACCAGCAGGGCCGTCGGCTCGGCGCCCATCGCGGCGATGTCGGCGAGGTTCTGCGCGGCGACCTTGACCCCCACGTCGTGGGCGCTCGACCACTCGTCGCGCCAGTCCAGGCCCCGCACCATCGAGTCCGTCGTGGCCACGACCGACCCCCCGGGCGCGCCGACCACCGCGGCGTCGTCCCCCGGCCCGACGGGCACCGACCCCCACTCGGGGGGCAGTGTCCCGGCGTACAGCGGGAAGATCTGGGCGAGGAGGTCACCCTCGCTGGAGTCGCGCAACCGCACCGTGACCTACCCTCCCGAAGACGTGGGGACCCCCCGCACGGTAGCGTCTGGGGAGCGCCGGTCCCGACGGGCGCGCCCCGACCGAGACGGGCCGACCGGCCCCGACGAACGAAGCTTCGACCAACGAAGAGGTGGCACTCCAGTGGTACAGGCCTACATCCTGATCCAGACCGACGTCGGCCGCGCCGCGACCGTCGCCGAGTCGATCTCCCAGATCGAGGGCGTTGCCCTCGCCGAGGACGTCACCGGCCCCTACGACGTGATCGCGCGCGTCGAGGCCACCACGGTGGATGAGCTCGGCAAGCTCGTCATCGCCAAGATCCAGGACGTCGAGGGCATCACCCGCACCCTCACCTGCACCGTGGTGCACGTCTGATCCCGCAGCACATCCGCACGACGGCGGCCGCGCTCGGCGTGGCCGCCGTCGTGCTGTCCGGGTGTTCGTCCGCGGTCGAGGTGACCGTTCCTGCGGGTGGGTCGACGCCGGCGTGCGTCGCCGCCTCGGCGGCGTTCCCGGATGAGGTCTCGGGGATGCCGCGCACGGACACGGCGCCCGACTCCCCCGCCGTCGGGGCTTGGGGCGACCCCGCGGTCATCGCCCGGTGCGGCGTGTCCGCCCCCGCGCCGACCGAGACCGAGTGCCTGGAGGTGGACGGGGTCGGGTGGATCCCGGAGCAGCTGAGCGACGGCATCCGGTTCACGTCCTTCGGCACCGAGCCCGCGCTCGAGGTGCTCGTGCCGGACACCTACGCGCCCGAGGGGCTGCTGCTGCCCGCGTTCGCGGCGGCCGCCAGGGCCCTGCCCGCGAACGGCCTCGCCTGCCGGTGACGACGGGGTCAGCCACGACGAGGTCAGCGCAGGCCGGTGCGGCGCTCCAGCGCGAGCCTGATGAGCTCGTCGATGAGCTCGGGGTAGCTCAGCCCGCTGGCCGCCCACATGCGCGGGTACATCGAGCTCGGCGTGAACCCCGGCATCGTGTTCACCTCGTTGACGAGCACGTCGCCCCGCTCGGTGAGGAAGAAGTCCACGCGGGCGAGCCCCTCGCACCCGGCCACGTCGAACGCCCGGGCCGCCATCTCGCGGATCCGCTCCGAGACGTCGTCCGAGACCTCGGCGGGTGTCACCAGCCGCACGTCAGCGGCCGACAGGTACTTGGCGTCGAAGTCGTAGAACTCGTGGTTCTGCACGACGATGCACTCGCCGACGACGCTGGTGCGCGTCGCGTCGGTGCCGCGCCCCTCGAGCACCCCGCACTCGATCTCGCGCCCGACCACCGCCGCCTCCACGACGACCTTGGGGTCGTGCTCGCGAGCCGCCTCGATGGCCGCCTCGAGCGCCTCGGGGTCCGACACCTTCGAGATGCCCATGCTCGACCCGGCCCGCGCCGGCTTGACGAACACCGGCCACGACAGCCCGTGCACGGCATCCATCGCGGCGGCCGGGTCCCGCCGCCACTCCTTGTCGGTGATGACGACGTACGGCCCGACGGGCAGCCCGGCGGAGGAGAGCAGCACCTTCATGACGTGCTTGTCCATCATCGCCGCGGATGCCGTCACCCCGGACCCGACGTAGCGGACGTCGGCGAGGTCGAGCAGCCCCTGGATCGTGCCGTCCTCGCCGAACGGCCCGTGCAGCAAGGGGAAGACCACGTCGACCTCACCGAGGGTACGCGGCGGCTGACCCGGCTCCTGGACGACGAACGTCCGGTCGGTGGCGCTCGTCGGCACGATGACGCTCGGGGCACCGCTCGAGACCTCGGGCTCGTGCCCGGACGCGAGCCGCAGCGACTGCGGGTCGTCGGGCGCCAGCACCCAGTGACCGTCCCTGGCGATGCCCACCGGCACGACGTCGTAGCGGTCGCGGTCGAGGGCCTCCAACACGCTGGATGCCGTGGCGCACGACACCGCGTGCTCGGACGAGCGCCCTCCGAACACGAGGGCGACGCGGATCCGGCGGTGCGCGTCCCCGTCGCCGGAACGGGCAGGGAGGGTCGGGTCGGTGCTCATCGCCCGCGACTCTATCCGCTGGTGGGGCTCACCCCCGGGGAGGCCGGCACACGGCATACCCTGACGCCGTGACGACGACTCCCGACCAGCCCGAGCACGTCTCCCTCTCGGCGGCCACCCGTGTCGTCGCGCTGGGGCGCGAACCTGCCGCTCCCGGGCAGCAGGTGGGAGCACCCCTGGTGCTCAGCTCGACCTACCACGCGGGTGGCGACGTCATGTACGCCCGCTCGGGCAACCCGACGTGGAGTGCGTTCGAGGAGGCTCTCGGTGACCTCGAGGGTGGGGACGCCCTGGTGTTCGCCTCCGGCATGGCCGCGGTCTCGGCCGCGCTGTCCCTGCTCCCCCACGGCGGCACCGTCGTCGCCCCCGACGCGGCCTACAACGGCGTCGTCGCCACCCTCGCTGCCCGCGAGGCCCATGGATCGGCCACCGTGCGACGCGTCGACGTCACCGACACCGCTGCCGTCCTGGCCGCCGTCGACGGCGCCGACCTGCTCTGGCTCGAGTCACCCACCAACCCGTTGCTCGAGGTGGCCGACCTGCCGACCCTCCTCGCCGCCGCCCGTGAGCGGGGCGTGCTCTCGGTGGTCGACAACACCTTCGCCACGCCGCTGCTGCAGCGGCCCCTCGAGGACGGCGCCGACGTCGTCGTGCACTCGGTGACCAAGTACCTCTCCGGGCACAGCGACGTGCTGCTCGGCGCCGTCGTGACCAGCACGTCGGATGCCAGCCGCGCGCTTCACGAGCGCCTGGTCACCCACCGCACGCTGCACGGCGCGATCGCGGGTCCGATGGAGGTCTGGCTCGCGCTGCGCGGCCTGCGCACGCTGCACCTGCGGGTGGATCGGGCACAGGCGAGCGCGCGCGACCTCGCCGCGCGCCTGGCGACCCACCCGGGGGTGACGCGTGTCCGGCATCCGGGCTGGGGCGGCATCCTCTCGATCGAGGTGGCCGGCGGCGCGGAGGCTGCGCAGCGGGTCTGCGAGTCCACCCGCCTGTGGGTGCACTCGACGAGCCTCGGCGGGGTGGAGAGCCAGCTCGAGCGCCGTCGACGCATCCCGAACGAGCCACCCCAGGTACCCGAGAACCTCGTGCGCCTGTCGGTCGGCATCGAGCACGTCGACGACCTCTGGCGCGACCTGGCCCAGGCACTCGACCGCGCGTAGCCCGCTTCAGCAGCGCCGTGGTCAGGCGGTCTCGGCCTTTCGGGGGCGCGACAGCAGCGCCGAGACGACCTCCTGGGCGCTGCGGTCGTGCTGGATCATCGCGTCGACCTGCTCGATGATCGGCACGTCGACCCCGGTGTTGCGCGCCAGCTCGAGGATCGAGGTGCACGACTTCACGCCCTCGGCCGTCTGCTTCGTCACGGCGATGACCTCGGAGACCGCGAGCCCCTGCCCGAGGCGCACGCCGAACGAGTGGTTGCGCGACAGGGGCGACATACACGTGGCGATGAGGTCACCCACCCCGGCGAGACCGGCGAACGTGGGCGCCTCACCGCCGAGCGCCAGACCGAGGCGCATCGTCTCGGCCAGGCCGCGCGTGATGATCGACGCCTTGGAGTTGTCGCCCATCCCGAGCCCCTCGGCCATGCCGACCGCGAGGGCGATGACGTTCTTGACGGCGCCGCAGATCTCGGTGCCGACGACGTCGGAGCCGGTGTAGGGCCGAAAGTACGGGGCTGCGCAGGCCGCCGCGACGAGCTCGGCCATCGCGGGGCTCGACGAGGCGACGACCGAGGCCGCCGGCTGCTTCACCGCGATCTCGCGGGCGAGGTTCGGCCCGGAGACGATGACGACCCGCTCGGGCTCGACACCACCCGCCTCGGCGATCACCTCGGACATCCGGCGCGTCGTGCCCAGCTCGACGCCCTTCATGAGCGAGACCACGGCGGCCGAGGGCGGCAGGGCCGAGCCCCAGACCGCGAGGTTGGCCCGCAGTGTCTGCGAGGGCACCGCGAGCACGATGATGTCGGCTCCGTGTGCCGCCTCCGCAGGGTCAGTCGTCGCCCGGATGGTGCTCGGCAGGCGCAGCTCGGGCAGGTAGTCCTGGTTCGTGCCGGCGTTGATCTGGTCGACGACCTCGGCGCGCCGCCCCCACATCGTCACCGTCGTGCCGGCATCCGCGAGCACCGACGCGAACGCCGTGCCCCAGCTTCCCGTGCCGTACACCGCTGCGCTCGTCATGAGGCCTCCTTGAGGGGTCGTGGCTTGCCGATGGGCGTCACGCCGTGGGCGCGAGGATCGAAGCGGATGCCGGGTGCGCGCTCGCCGCGCACGGCCTCCAGGTCGCGGACGAGTGCCGCCATGATCCGGGCCGTGGCCTCGTGGAGCACCTCGGCGGATGCCGGGCGACCGTGGAGGTCGTCGAGCATGACCGGCGGACCGGCGTGGACGTACATCGTCTTGCGCGGCAGCAGGTGTGGCCGGTGGGAGTAGGGGCCGAGGATGTGGTGGGCACCCCACGAGACGACGGGCACCACCGGGCAGCCGGTCTCGAGAGCCACCCGCGCGGCCCCGGTCTTGCCGCGCATCGGCCAGAGGTCGGGGTCGCGGGTCAGCGTGCCCTCCGGGTAGATCGCGACGACCTTGCCGGCGCGCACGGCGTCGACGGCCGACCGGTAGGCGTGGACGGCCTGGCCCGTCTCGCGGTGCACGGGGATCTGGTCGGCCTTCCTCACGAGCCACCCGACGACGGGGATGCGGAACACCTCGATCTTGCCGAGGTAGCGCGGCGAGTAGCCGTGGTCGACGAGGAAGTGCCCCATCACGAAGGGGTCGAGGTGCGAGTAGTGGTTGGTCACGACCACGAAGCCGCCCTCGGCCGGCAGGTTCTCCACCCCCGACCACTGCCTGCGGGTGAAGAGCATGAGCAGCGGTCTCAGCACGGCGATGACGAAGCGATAGGCAAAGGGCCGGGAGTGGTCCGTCGGGGTCGTCACGCGCTGCCTTCCGTGCGGGTGGGTCACCGCATTGTGGTCCGCGCGAGCGGCGATGTCGAGGATGGCGCCACGTGTTGGCAGGATCGGGACGTGCACGATCCCCAGACCGAGTGGGCGGCCGTCGTCCCGGTCAAGGGCGGGCCGCTGGCCAAGAGCCGACTGGACCTGCCGCGGGCGGCCCGTGCGAGCCTGGCCCAGGCGTTCGCCCGGGACACCGTGGGTGCCCTGCGGGCAGCCAGGCCGCGGATGCCGGTGCTCGTCGTGACCTCCGACGCGGGGGTCGCGCTGTGGGCCGCCACCGACGGCGCCCGGCTCGTCCCCGACCCCGGGCTCGGCCTCGATGCCGCGGTCGCGGCCGGATGCCGTGCGGCGGCCGTGCTCGGCGCCCGCCGCATCGCCGTCGTGCTCGGCGACCACCCGGCCCTGCTCCCGGGGGAGGTGGGCGACGCGCTCGAGGCGGCCGCCCGGCATCCGGCGTGCGTCGTGCCGGATGCCGGCGGCGACGGCACTGCCCTGCTCAGCCTCACCGTCCCTGTCGATGCCTCGACGCTCGACGTGCGGACGGCCTTCGGCTCCGGCAGCGCCGCGGCCCACGAGGGTCTGGGTCACATCCGCCTCGACCTCGACCTGCCGGGCCTGCGGGTCGACGTCGACGACGCCGAGTCCCTGGCGGCCGCCGTGAACCTCGGGGTGGGTCCCCACAGCCGGCGGGCCCTGGCAGGCGCTACGGTTCGCGGTGTGCAGGCAACCATCCACCGCATCGCGGACGACGGCTCCGGCTCGGCCCTGCTCGATGACGGCGTCGAGGTGCAGCTGCCCCCCGCTGCCGCCGCCGTGAGCGGGTTGCGCCACCTGCGCGTCGGCCAGCGGGTGAGCATCGAGCTGGACGCGAGCGGCCTCGCCGCGACCCGGGTGTGGATCGTCGGGATCGGTCCCGGCGAGGACGTCCGCTGAGGCCGTGGCTCGTCAGGGCAGCTTGTAGATCGCGCCCAGGTTGTCCAGCTTCTCGGAGAAGCGTTCGTACCCCCGGTGGATGAGGTCGATGCCGTGGAGCGTCGAGCGCCCCTCCGCGGCCAGGGCGGCGATGACATAGCTGAAGCCGCCCCGCAGGTCGGGGACGGTGATCTCGGCCGCCTGCAGCGGGGTCGGACCCGAGATGACCGCGGAGTGCTGGTAGTTGGCGCGACCGAACCGGCACGGTGAGGCGCCGAGGCACTCGCGGAACGTCTGGATCCGGGCCCCGGACTCGACGAGGGCGTCGGTGAAGCCCAGCCGATTCTCGTAGACCGTCTCGTGGACGATCGACAGCCCCTGCGTCTGGGTGAGCGCGACGACGAGCGGCTGCTGCCAGTCGGTCATGAAGCCGGGGTGCACGTCGGTCTCGATGGCGATGGAGCTCAGCGTGCCACCGGGGTGCCAGAACCGGATGCCGTCGTCGTCGATCCGGAACTGCCCACCGATGCGTCGGAAGACGTTGAGGAAGGGCATCATCGGCAGCTGCTGGGCACCGCGCACGTAGATGTCACCTCGCGTCGCGAGGGCCGCGCACGCCCAGGACCCCGCTTCGATGCGGTCGGGGATCGCGCGGTGGTCGAAGCCGCCGAGCCGCTCCACCCCCTCGATGAGGATGACCCGGTCGGTCTGCACCGAGATGATCGACCCCATCTTCTGCAGGATCGCGATGAGGTCCATGATCTCGGGCTCGATCGCCGCGTTGCGCAAGGTGGTGCGGCCCCGGGCCCGCACGGCGGTGAGGAGGACCTGTTCGGTGGCGCCGACGCTCGGATAGGGGAGGTGGATGTCGGCCGCGTGCAGGCCGTGCGGCGCCGTGAGCCGCAGGCCGTCCTGACGCTTCTCGACCTCTGCACCGAAGGTGCGCAGGACGTCGAGGTGGTAGTTGATCGGCCGTTCCCCGATGCGACAGCCGCCGAGGTCGGGGATGAACGCCTCGCCGAGGCGGTGGAGCAGCGGGCCGCACAGCAGCACCGGCACCCGGGAGGAACCGCCATGAGTGTCGATGTCGGCGATGTGGGCCTGCTCGACGTTCGTCGGGTCGAGGACGAGCTCACCGTCGCGGTCCGTGGAGTCGATGACGACACCGTGCAGCTCGAGCAGCCCGCTGACGATCTGCACGTCGGAGATCTCCGGGACCCCCCGCAGCCGGCATGGTTCCTCCGCGAGCATCACGGCCACCATCGCCTTGGAGACGAGGTTCTTGGCGCCCCTGACCTCGATGTCGCCGATGAGCGGAGAGCCGCCGTCGACGACGAGGGAGGAGGTCATCGCCCAAGCCAAACACACTTGCCCCGCCGAGGCGACGGCTGGACCGTCACCACCGCGAGTCCTCCACCCGGCGGGCGGGTGTCTACGTGCCCGTCGCCTTCTTCGCGGTGGACTTGGTCGCGGTGGACTTGGTCGCCGTGGTCTTGGCGGGGGCCTTCTTCGCCGTGGACTTGGCCGCGGTGGACTTGGCCGCGGTGGACTTGGCCGCCGCGGTCCTGGCGGGGGCCTTCTTCGCCGCGGACTTGGCGGTGGACCTGGTCGCCGCGGACTTGGCGGTGGACTTGGTCGCCGCGGACTTGGCGGAGGCCTTCTTCGCGGTGGTCCTGGTCGCCGCCTTGGCCGGCGCAGCCTTCGCGGATGCCGTCTTGCTGGCCGTGGTCCTGGTGGCAGCGGCCTTGGCGGGGGCCTTCGTCGCCGCCGACTTCGTGGGGGCTGCCTTCGAGGAGGCGGCCCTGGCCGCCGTCGCGGTCGCCGCGGCGGCCTTCGCGGGGGCCTTCATGGCCTGGCCCGCCGCCTTGTCGGCCGCAGCCATGGTCGCGCCGGCCGCCTTGCGCGCCGTGGCCGTGGTCGTGTCGGCCACCTTGCGCGCCGCTGCCTTCGCCGGTGCGGTCGCGGCTGCCGCCGAGCGCGCTGCCGCCTTCACTGGTGCCGTCGCCGCAGAGGCTGCGGCCGTCGCCGCGGCCGCAGCGGCAGCCGCGGAGCCTGCAGCGGCGCGGCCGGTCGCGGTGGCGTTCTTCGGCAGGGTGCTCGGCTTCTTGACGTAGGCCTTGAACGACGTGCCGGCCCGGAAGCGCGGCGCCTTCGCCTTGGGGATCCGCACGGACGTTCCCGTGTGCGGATTGCGCCCGGTACGCGCCGCACGCTCGACCCGGTCGAAGGTCCCGAAGCCCGTGATCGAGACCTTGCCGCCCCGCACGACCTCCCGGATGATCGTGTCCAGCACTGCTTCCAGTGCGTCGTTGGCCGCCTTGCGGCTGCCGAACGTCTTCTCCAGCTCCTTGACCAGGTCTGCCTTGTTCACTGTCGACCCACTCCAACTCGTGAGGGTGCCGCCGGATCCGACGGCTCCGTGGTGGCCGGCTAATGACCGGTCCTGGATCGACGGTATTCCTGGCACCGGGCATCGTCCACCTTTGAACCCGGTGTGTTGCGGTGTCCCGCAACGGAATCAGCGACGCATCGCCGCACTTCTCACGTCACTTCTGCCCCGTGCGTCACATCCTCGGACAGGGCGTGCCACCACGGCCAGTCCCGGAAACCGTTGGGACAGCGCCGATCTCGGGCGTCAGGCAGTGACGGACGGCTTCCAGCTGGGTCGTGATCCCTCGAACGTGGAGATGTCTCCCTCGTGCCGCAGGGTCAGGCTG
Organism: Ornithinibacter sp.; assembly: GCA_035458265.1. GTDB lineage: Bacteria > Actinomycetota > Actinomycetes > Actinomycetales > Dermatophilaceae > Fodinibacter. The sequence continues at coordinate 14,651 of DATIAB010000079.1, forward strand.
ATGTCGTCGAGTCCCTCCAGGAGGCGCCACCGGGTGTAGTCGTCCACCTCGAATCGCGCCACGAGGTCACCCGCCGTGACCGTGCGCGAGTGCAGGTCGACGGTGACCGATGTGCCCGGGTGGTTCTCCAGCAGCTTCCAGAGCAGCTCGACGTCGTCCTGGCTGCACTGCGCGGTGAGCAGTCCCTGCTTGCCGCTGTTTCCCCGGAAGATGTCAGCGAAGCGGGAGGAGATGACCACCCGGAAGCCGTAGTTCATCAACGCCCAGACGGCATGCTCACGCGAGGAGCCGGTGCCGAAGTCGGGCCCGGCCACCAGCACGGAGCCGGCCGAGTAGTTCGGGTCGTTGAGCACGAACGTGTCGTCGCCGCGCCAGGCCGCGAAGAGCCCGTCCTCGAACCCCGTGCGCGTGACGCGCTTGAGGTAGACGGCGGGGATGATCTGGTCGGTGTCGACGTTGCTGCGGCGCAGGGGCACCCCGATGCCGGTGTGGGTCGTGAACGCGTCCATCAGGTGCTCCCCTTGCTCGCGGGCTCGAGATCGGCGGGGCTCGACAGCGTCCCGCGCACAGCGGTCGCGGCCGCGACGAGCGGGCTCACGAGGTGGGTTCGACCACCCTTGCCCTGGCGTCCCTCGAAGTTTCGGTTGGACGTCGACGCGCTGCGCTCGCCGGGAGCCAGCTGGTCGGGGTTCATCCCGAGGCACATCGAACAGCCGGGCAGGCGCCACTCGGCCCCCGCGGCGGTGAACACCTCGTGCAGCCCCTCGCTCTCCGCCTGGAGGCGCACGCGGGCCGAGCCCGGGACGACGAGCATCCGCACCCCCTCGGCGACCCGTCGGCCCTTGATGACGGATGCCGCGGCCCGCAGGTCCTCGATGCGACCGTTGGTGCAGGATCCGAGGAAGACCGTGTCGACATGCACGTCGCGCAGTGGGGTGCCGGCCTGCAGCCCCATGTACTCCAGGGCCCGCCGGGCGTTGGCCTTGTCGTTCTCGTCGGGCATCAGCTCGGGGTCGGGCACGGCCGATCCGAGGGGGGCGCCCTGGCCCGGGTTGGTGCCCCAGGTGACGAAGGGGGTGAGGGTCTCGGCCGCGAGCACCACCTCGTCGTCGAACACGGCGTCGTCGTCACTGCGCAGCTCGCTCCAGGCGGCCACGGCGGCGTCCCAGTCGGCACCTGTCGGCGCATGGTCGCGACCCGACAGGTACTCGAACGTCGTCTCGTCCGGGGCGATCATGCCGGCTCGTGCGCCGGCCTCGATCGACATGTTGCACACCGTCATCCGCGCTTCCATCGACAGCGCTCGGATGGCGCTGCCCCGGTACTCCAGGACGTAGCCCTGGCCACCGCCGGTGCCGATCCGCGCGATCACGGCGAGCACGATGTCCTTGGCGGTCACTCCGTCGGCGAGCTCACCGTCAACGGTGATGGCCATGGTCCGGAAGGGCTTGAGCGGAAGCGTCTGGGTGGCGAGCACGTGCTCGACCTCGGACGTGCCGATGCCGAAGGCGAGCGCGCCGAAGGCACCGTGGGTCGAGGTGTGGCTGTCGCCGCACACGACCGTCATGCCCGGCTGGGTGAGTCCCAGCTGCGGCCCGACGACGTGCACGATGCCCTGCTCGGCGTCGCCCATCGGGTAGAGCGTGACACCGAACTCCTCGCAG
>DATIAB010000080.1:0-4455 GCA_035458265.1 Ornithinibacter sp.
CAGCGGGTGTGGCGTCGTGCCCGAGCGGGTCGAGGCCTGGACGGCGGGCGAGGTCACCAAACCCGCGCTGACCGCTGCGGAGGCTCCCACGCTCTTCGAGGACTACGACCGTCGGAACAACGCGGCGATCGTCGAGACGGCAAAGTCCGGGGACCCCAAGGCCTGGGCGAACGCCGACACCGAAGTGGTGCTGGACCACGCCCAGTTCTCGACTCACCTCGCGTCCCTGCGCAACGACAAGACGGTCCACGGCACGATGACGCACACCGCCGACCAGCTCTGGGCCCCGGAGTTCGCGGGGTACCCCATGTACGCGATCACCTCGTCGACGTTGGCCGTGAAGGGGGAGAAGGCGCTGGCCCCGGACTACCGGCACGTCAGCCTGTGGCTGCGCTCGTCGTCCACCGCCCCGTGGCTGCTCGCAGGGTCGGCCGGCACGACCACCGCGTTGCCGCGGCCACTCCCGGCGAGTGAAGGCGCCGCACCCACCGCCGACGATCGGGCCCAGGCGAAGAGCGGTGCTGAGGCGATCATGGCCTACCTTCGCACCGCCGAACTGGGAAAGGTCACGACGAACGATGCCCTGCGGTCGTTGGCCGAGGGTCGGTCCTTCGACAGTCGGTCCGGCCACAAGGTCACCGTCGACTGGTACCACCCCGGCGCCGAAGCGCAGGTCGGTATCGGCGGATCCGTGAGGGCAGTCCGAGTGAGTGGCGGCGTGCTAGCGCACGTGAGTCTGCTCGGTCGGGAGACGTACGACGCGAAGGAGGGCGGCTATGTGTCGTGGAATGACCCGGATTACGCCGAGGCACTCGGGGAGCTCGGAGTCCTCGAGCGACTGAGCCGCGACATCGGGGTATCGGTCGTCTACCTCGTCGCGCCCGACCAGAGTGTGCGCGTCCTGGCCTCGAACTGGGATGTCGTGGGCTGAGACGGCCGGCCGCGACCTCGGTGTGTGAAGATCGTCGTCATTCCGACCGATTTCACACACACCGCAGGGGCGGCTGATGGATGCCAAGCGGCTGAGGCAGGTCAAGCGGGCCATGGACGGCCGTGGCGGGGCGCCGCTGCGGAGTGCCTACCGGGTGGCGACGGCCGGGGCGCTGGTCGCGGTCAAGGCTGTCGACCGGCTCTCAGCCGGCCGTGGCGACCCGGAGGAGCGGGCTGAGTCGGCCCTGACGGTGACGATGGCCGTCAAGACGTTCAAGCGGCCCGAGGTCGCTCGTCGCCTCGTGCGTTCGGCACGAACCGTCTTCGACGGCCGCATCGTCGTGGCCGACGACTCGCCCGCGCCGATGTCGTTCGACGACCCCCTGGTCGACGTCATCGCGATGCCGTTCAACTCGGGGGTCTCGGTAGGGCGGAACGCCGCACTCGACGCCGTCGACACCGAGTTCGTGCTCGTCACCGACGACGACCTGGTCTTCACCGCGGCGACCGACGTGGATGCCGCCCGCCGCCGGCTCCAGACCTGTCCGGACATCGACGTCGTGGGATTCGTGCGCGTCGAGCTGCCGCGCTGGATGGCCCACGACTTCGGCCCGGACTCCCTGTTCCGTGGCCACCGGGAGCCGCTGCGACCGTGGGGCCAGCTCGTCGGGGGGCTGCCGGTTCGGCTCAAGATCGAGCAGACCTACCTCGCGCGCACCGAGGCCATCCGAAGGGTGCGCTGGGACCCGCAGATCCGGATGGTCGACCACGCCGACTTCTTCAGCCGGGCGTCCGGTGAGATCGTGGTCGTCCTCGACCCGGCCATCCGGGCGTACCACGCTCGCACTCCCTTTGACCCCGAGTACACCCGCTACCGACTCGACGTCTCGCCCGACCAGGCCTACCTGGGCAGGGTGTGGCGCCAACGGGCTGCCGCACAGGCCCGCGGTGAGGAACCGGACATGAGCGTGAGGTCCGGGCCGTCTCCGGGCTGACTGCGACTCCCGGCCGAAGGGAGGACGCGTGAGGGCCCGCACCAACCGGTGCGGGCCCTCACGCCGTGCTGTGTCGTTCGGTGCCTGGGTCAGGCGGACTGGCGTCGGACCGCGGGTGGTGCGCTCCAGCGCATCTCCATCCGCACGCGGCCGCCGGTCGTGGTCACCGGGACCCAGCGCATCGCCAGTCCTGTCCGGGTCATGGGCGGAGCAAGCTTCTTCATGGGGCCCTCCTCTCGGGGTTGTTCACCGTCTGTTCGCACAAGGGTAACCGAAGATGGACGCAAGATGAACGGAAGGTGAACGACTTGGCGTGTCCGCCTGCTGCGCCGCTGCGCCTCCACTGGCGGCAGCACTCGGCGGCTGGGGTGCCGGACGCGCGGCCCGCTGCGCCCCTGGCCCCCCACTGGCGGCAGCACTCGGCGGCTGGGGTGCCGGACGCGCGGCCCGCTGCGCCCTTGGCCCCCCACTGGGGAAACCCCGGGGGAGAACCTCACCGCCACTACAGTGCTGGCCATGGGTGCGACACGGGTTGCCGTCATCGGTGCGAGCGGACGGATGGGTTCGACGGTGTGTGCCGCCGTCGACGCGGCCGATGACCTCGAGCTCGTGGGCCGGTTCGACATGGGCGATGAGCTTGGAGACCTCAGGGGTGCTCAGGTCGCCGTCGAGTTCTCCGTGCCGGACGCCTCGCCCGCCAACGTCGCCCACTGCGTGGCCCAGGGCGTGCACGTCGTCGTGGGGACGACCGGATGGTCCGACGAGCGCCTCGAGACCCTGCGCGAGCAGACGTCGCAGGCCCCGGGTGTCGGCGTGCTGATCGCCCCGAACTTCGCCCTCGGTGCGGTGCTCATGATGGCCTTCGCCGCCAAGGCCGCCTCCTACTACGAGTCCGTCGAGGTGATCGAGCTGCACCACCCGGACAAGGTCGACGCCCCCTCGGGAACCGCAGCGCGCACGGCATCCCTCATCGGTGCGGCCCGCGAGGCCGCCGGGCTCGGTCCCGTCCCGGACGCGACCAAGCACGACCCGGACGGCGCGCGGGGGGCGCGCGTGAACGGCATCCCGGTGCACTCCGTGCGGCTGCGCGGCCTCGTGGCGCACCAGGAGGTGCTGCTCGGCGCGCCGGGGGAGATGCTGACGATCCGTCACGACTCCTTCGACCGCGTGTCGTTCATGCCGGGCGTCCTCGCGGCCGTCCGTGCGGTCGGTGACCACCCCGGGGTCACGGTGGGACTCGAGCACTACCTCGGCCTCCGCTGACCGGCTGACCCCGCCCCCGGGGGGCCCGCACCGCGCCTCACCTGCACGTGTGACAGCCATGTTTCCGACTTCTCACGCTGCCTCCCGGCCATCGGGTGCGCACGATGTTTCGGCCCATTCACACGAGCCGCAGGCCCTCGAAACACCGCTTCCCTAACGTCGGTGCTGTCCGACAACGAGGTGGGCGGCCTCGACGTCGTCCCCCCGCACACGATCTTCGGGAAGGGCGACCATGACCACCACCATCACCCCGGGCGCGACCAGCACCGCGCCGGAGGCCGACCTCGGCGTCGTCGGCCCCGGTCGCTGGATCGAGAGGTGGGACGCCAATGACGACCACTTCTGGGCCAGCCGCGGACGGGCCATCGCCCGCCGCAACCTCGGCTTCTCGATCTTCGCGGAGCACATCGGCTTCTCGGTCTGGATGCTCTGGTCCATCGTCGTCGTCTCGATGTCGGGGACGTTCGACGCATCCGGCGCCCTCCTGACCCCGGGTGCCAACGGCTGGGCCCTCACGGCCGGCCAGGCCCTCACGGTCCTCGGGGTCGCCTCGGGTGTCGGCGCGGTGTTGCGCATCCCCTACACCTTCGCGGTCCCGATCTTCGGCGGCCGCAACTGGACCGTCGTCTCCGCGCTGCTCCTCCTCGTGCCGACACTCGGCCTGGCGTGGGTCGTGCAGCACCCCGAGGTGCCCTTCTGGGTGCTCCTGCTCGTCGCGGGCACCGCAGGTTTCGGCGGAGGCAACTTCGCCTCGTCGATGGCCAACATCACCTTCTTCTACCCGGAGAAGGAGAAGGGCTGGGCGCTCGGCCTCAACGCCGCAGGCGGCAACATCGGTGTCGCGGTGGCCCAGAAGCTCGTGCCGCTCGCGATCGGCCTCGGCGGGGTGGCCGCGGGGCTGGCCAACGCAGGGCTCCTCTACGTCCCGTTCGCCATCGCCTCGGCCGTGCTCGCCTACTACTTCATGGACAACCTGCGCGAGGCCAAGGCCGACCCCGGCCCCACGGCCCGCGCCACGGGCCACCTCCACACCTGGCTCATGGCCCTGCTCTACATCGGCACCTTCGGGTCGTTCATCGGGTACTCCGCCGCCTTCCCGACCCTGCTCAAGGTCGTCTTCGAGCGGCCCGACATCGCCCTGACCTACGGCTTCCTCGGAGCGCTCGTCGGCTCCCTGTCCCGCCCGCTCGGTGGTCGACTCTCCGACCGGCTCGGCGGCTCGGTCGTGACCATCGTCAGCTTCGTGGCGATGGCCGTGGCCGGTGTC
>DATIAB010000081.1:0-3991 GCA_035458265.1 Ornithinibacter sp.
GTCGGCGGCGCTGACGTCGCGCTCGACGAGCTGTCCGAGGACGGCGTGGATGCCGGGCGCCTCGGCCACGACGCCGGCGAGCGTCGTCTGGCCGGCGATCGCCGCCGCGAGGTAGACGGGGTTGGCGTTCTCCAGCCGGACGAGGTCGGTGGTGGTGACCAGCCCGACCGGGCGCCCGGCGTCGTCGACGACGGGGAGGTGGTGGATGTTGCGGCTCACCATCTCCAGCAGCGCCTCGAAGGCGAGGGCGTCCTCGGACAGGGTGACGGGGTCGGCGGTCATCACCGACCGCACCGGGCTGTCGGGCGGGAGGTCCACGGCGAGCACCCGGTTGCGCAGGTCGCGGTCGGTCACGATGCCGACGAGGGCGAGGTGCTCGACGACGAGGATGCAGGAGACACCGGCCCCGGACATCGCCGCCGCGGCCTCGCGCACCGACGCGGCGGGGTCGGTCGACACCGGCTCACGCGTGACGAGGTCGCCCACGCGCGTGCCCAGCGCGGTGCTGCCGGACGTCGCCCGTTGCAGGTTGCCGATGGCCCGGGACAGTCGCGCGTGGTGGGTGGCGGCGTAGAAGGTCGCGACGTCCGGGTGGTCGTGCGTCAGCTCCTCGAACGCCGCCGCTTCGAGGACCAGCAGCAGGGTGTCCTCGACCGCCGTGCAGCGGTAGCGGGTGGGCCGGTGCTCCAGGAGCGAGCTCATCCCGAAGGCCTCACCGGTGCCGACCCGATCGACCAGCTCGCCGGTCTCGTCGCGCACCTCCACGGCGCCCGAGCGGACGACGTACAGCCCGTCGCCGTGGTCGCCCACGTCGAGCACGACGGTGCCACGTCTGGCGTAGCCGATCGTGCACCGGCGGGGCAGCGCGGCGAGCTCCGCAGCAGGCAGGCGGTCGAACGGCGCGTGGACGGCCAGGAAGTCTCTGACCTCGGCGAGCTCGACGTCCATGGGTGCCATGGTGGCACCGATGCTGCGACGCCACCTCTGAGGATCTTGCGGGAAGGGCGACGGGAGGGGTAGGCATCAGGAGAAGGCCCGCGGCCCGCCGGGGCGCGCCTGAGGACCGAGGAGTCGCTCCATGTCCACCCAGTCGACATCCACGCCTCCATCGCCGGCACCGCCCGGCGGCCCGCGACGCATGAGTCCGAGGTCGATCGCGATCTGGGGGTCGGTCGCCGTCGTCGGTGCCGTCTGCTGGACCGTCCTCGCGCTCTCCCGCGGCGAGGAGGTCTCGGCCCTCTGGATCCTCTTCGCGGCACTGGCCTCCTACGCCATCGCCTACCGCTTCTACGCCCGCTTCATCGCCTACCGGGTGCTGGGGGTCGACGACACCCGGGCCACCCCTGCCGAGCGGTACGACAACGGTCGGGACTTCGACGTCACCCACCGCCACGTGCTGTTCGGTCACCACTTCGCCGCGATCGCCGGGGCCGGTCCGCTCGTCGGCCCGGTGCTGGCTGCCCAGATGGGCTACCTGCCCGGCACGATCTGGATCATCGTCGGAGTCATCTTCGCCGGCGCCGTGCAGGACATGGTCGTCCTGTTCTTCTCCATGCGCCGAGACGGCAAGAGCCTGGGCCAGATGGTGCGCGAGGAGATAGGAGTGGTCGGCGGCGTCGCCGCCCTGATCGCGGTCTTCGCGATCATGATCATCATCCTGGCGGTGCTCGCGCTCGTGGTCGTCAACGCCCTGGCCGAGTCGCCGTGGGGCGTCTTCTCGATCGGCCTGACGATCCCGATCGCCCTGTTCATGGGCTACTACCTGCGGGTGCTGCGGCCCGGCCGGGTCTCGGAGGTCACCGCCATCGGCGTCGGCCTGCTGATGCTGGCGATCATCGGCGGCGGCTACGTCGAGCAGATGGGCCTCGAGGAGGCGCTGACCCTCTCGAAGGAGCAGCTCACGCTCGGCCTGGTCCTCTACGGCTTCATCGCCTCGATCCTGCCGGTCTGGATGCTGCTCACCCCGCGTGACTACCTCTCGACCTTCATGAAGATCGGCGTGATCGTCCTCCTGGCCGTCGGCCTCATCCTCGCCGCTCCGGTCCTGCAGCAGGAGGCCGTGACCGACTTCGCCCGCGAGGGCACCGGACCTGTCTTCGCCGGCAAGCTGTTCCCGTTCGTCTTCATCACCATCGCCTGCGGTGCCCTGTCGGGCTTCCACGCGCTCATCTCGTCGGGCACCACCCCCAAGATGGTCGCCAAGGAGAGCCAGGTCCGGATGATCGGCTACGGCGGCATGCTGATGGAGTCGTTCGTCGCCATCAGCGCACTCATCGCCGCCAGCGTGATCGACCCGGGCCTCTACTTCGCGATGAACAGCCCGGCCGGCGCGACTGGTGCCGATCCGGCCACTGCGGCGGAGTTCGTCGCCGGCCTGGGGTTCAGCATCACGCCCGACCAGCTCACCGCGGCCGCTGCGGCGGTGGAGGAGCAGACGCTCATCTCCCGCACGGGCGGAGCGCCGACGCTCGCGCTCGGCATGTCGCAGATCTTCACCGAGGCGTTCGGAGGCGGGCTCGCCGCCTTCTGGTACCACTTCGCGATCATGTTCGAGGCGCTCTTCATCCTCACCGCGGTCGACGCCGGCACCCGGGTCGGTCGCTTCATGCTCCAGGACACCGTCGGCAACATGTGGCCCAAGTACGCCGACCTCTCGTGGAAGCCGGCCTCCTGGTCGGCGAGCGCCGTGGTCGTCGGCCTCTGGGGCTACATGCTGTACGTCGGCGTCACCGACCCCCTTGGCGGCATCAACCAGCTCTTCCCCCTCTTCGGCATCGCCAACCAGCTGCTGGCGGCGATCGCCCTGACGCTCTGCGTGACGTTGCTGATCAAGCACGGCAAGGTGAAGTGGGCGTGGGTGCCCGGGATCGGTCTGGCCTGGGACCTCGTGACCACCATGACGGCCAGCTACCAGAAGGTCTTCTCCGACAACCCGGCCATCGGCTACTTCACCCAGCGCGAGCGCTATGCCGACGCGCTCGACGCCGGTGAGCTGCTCGCTCCCGCGACGGACGTCGACCAGATGGAGCAGATCGTCCTCAACTCGACCGTCAACGGCACCCTGCAGGCGCTCTTCGCCCTCCTGGTGCTCGTGGTGGTCGTCAACGCCTTCGTCATCTGGGTCAAGGCGCTCCGCGCCGGCAGCCTGCCGACCACGGAGGTGCCGTGGCACGAGTCCCACCTGGTCCAGCCGTCCGACTTCTTCGCCACGCCGGAGGAGAAGGAGGCCGTGCGCGAGTGGGAGGCCGCCGGCCACGGCGCCGGAGCGGGGAGCCACCGATGACCACGGTCCTGGAGGTCGCCCGCAGGCTGCGCTGGTACGTCCGGGAGCTCACCGGGGAGGCCCGGTGGGACGACTACCTCGCGGAGTGCCGGGAGTTCGGCGACCAGCCGATGTCGCGGCGCGAGTTCGAGCGTCGGCGCGACCACGAGCGTGAGCACCAAGCGGTGGGTCGCTGCTGCTGACGCGCCGGTCGCTCCCCGGTCAGAACACCTGCGGCACGAACGTCTGCTCGTGCGCCGGCGTGCGGACGTACGGGATGTCGCGCACCTCGGGGAGCTCCACGCGCGGCGGCGCCACGTCCTCGTAGTCGAACTGCGAGAGGAGGTGGCTGACGCAGTTGAGCCTGGCGGCGCGCTTGTCGTCGGACGGGACGACGTACCAGGGCGCCTGCTTGATGTCGGTGTACTGGAAGGTGGTGTCCTTGGCCATCGAGTAGCGGATGTAGAGCTCGCGCTCGGCGAGGTCCATGTCGGACAGCTTCCACCGCTTGAGCGGCTCGTCGTTGCGGGCCTCGAAGCGGCGCAGCTGCTCCTCGGCGCTGACGGAGAACCAGTACTTCAGGACCACGATCCCCGAGCGCACCAGCATCCGCTCGAACTCCGGGCAGCTGCGCAGGAACTCCTGGTGCTCGTCCTCGGTGCAGAACCCCATCACCCACTCGACGTTCGAGCGGTTGTACCAGCTGCGGTCGAACAGGACCATCTCGCC
>DATIAB010000082.1:0-2575 GCA_035458265.1 Ornithinibacter sp.
CCCGGGCTGGCCCTCTTCGAGCAGTGCCGCAACGAGGTCATCGCAGGGCAGTTCCTCGACGTGTCCGTGCAGGCGCGCGGGCGCGCCGACGTCGACACGGCCATGACGGTGCTGCGCTACAAGTCCGCCAAGTACTCCATCGAGCGCCCGATCCACATCGGCGCCGCCCTCGGCGGGGCCACCCCCGAACAGCTCGAGCAGCTCGGCCGTTTCGGCCTGCCCCTCGGGGAGGCGTTCCAGCTGCGCGACGACCTGCTCGGCGTCTTCGGCGACCCCGAGCAGACGGGCAAGCCGGCCGGCGACGACCTGGTCGAGGGCAAGCGCACGGTGCTCGTCGCGCTGGCGCTCGACGCCGCTCCGCGTGCCGCTGCCGAGCGCCTCGATGCCGCGCTCGGCACGCCCCTCACCGACGCCGACGTCGACGAGCTGCGGACGATCATCGACGAGTCGGGCGCGCGCGCCCAGGTCGAGGCGGTCATCGGCCAGCTGTCCGACCACGCCGTCGAGGCACTGCGCGCGGCCGACGTCGACGAGCACGCCCGCGACGTACTGGTCGAGCTGGCGGCAGCCGCCACCCAGCGGACGGTCTGAGCACCCGCGGGCCGGGGCGTCAGTCGAGGCTGCTGACCCCCGGCAGGGCCGGGCCCTCACCCCGCAGCAGCACCGTGAAGGGCACGCCCCGGTCGTCGTTGACGCGCGAGCCCAGCACGCTCAGCGCGATGCTGAACGCCTTGTCGTCGGCCCGGGCTAGGGTCGCCCAGCCGTCCCACAGGAGCACGACGCCGTTGCGGCCGCTCCCGATGTCGTGGAGGCAGTCGGCGAGGGCGTCGAAGTTCTGCCCGTAGTGGTCCGGGAAGTCCAGCGCATCCCCCACCGCCGCGAGGAACGCCGGCTTGGTGTCGGCACCGGTCCAGCCGTCGACCCAGCCGAACCCCCATCCGGCGTGCTCGACCGTGTGGCGCACGTCGGCGACGTCGAAGGCGCCGTGCCACAGGTGGATGCCCGGCGGCTCGTGCCCCGCCAGGACAGCTGCGAGTCCACTCACGTTCCTACCTCCTGATGCGTGCGAAGGAGCTGTAGTGGTCCGCGGTCCAGTAGAGCTCGTCGCCCTCGCCCGCGACGATGCGACGCGCACCGCGGTGGTCGAGGCCCGGCGTCGGGACCGTGTACTCACGGTAGTAGCCCATCGGCCGGTCGGGCAGCAGCTCCTCGCGGTTGCCGAACGTCCCGCCATCGTGCTCGGGCTCCGGGAACGGGCCGCCGGCCTCGATCAGCTCCACGGTGCGCTCCGCCTCGGGCGGCAGGTCGGCCAGGCGTACGACGGGCAGCCCGCTCGTCGCGTCGGTCCCGGTGCCCGCCGGCTCGAGGTCCCCCTGCCCGCCGCCGCCGACCAACCAGACGACGAGCATCGCCGCCGCGACGAGCAGCAGCAGCCATCGGTAGCGCTGCCTGCCGGTCGAGGCGGCGGCCATCAGTACTCCAGCACCTGGGCGCGGCGCTTGACCTCGCTGCCGCGGTTCTCTCGCAGGGCGTCGATCGGGCGGCCCGGGAGGTCGTCGTCGGTGAAGAGCCACGCGATGCACTCGCGGTCGTCGAACCGGTGGTCGTGCAGCAGCGTCAGCAGGCCGGGAAGCCCCTTGACCACGAGACCGTCCTGGATGAAGTCGGCCGGCACTCGCGGTCCGGCGCCCGGCTCGGGCACCGCCGCCGCCAGCTCGTGCTCGCGGATCATCGTGCGCACCTTGCCGGGCGACACGCCGAGCAGCTCGGCGACCTGGTCCCAGTCGAGCCACTCGGGGACGAGGGCGGACAGGTCACGGTCGGCGAGAGGGACGTTGCTCATGTCGGCAGCCTAGGTGAGCAGGCGCGTGGGGCCGAGTTGTCACCCCGGCGGGTGATCCGTAGCGTGCGGTGGATGCGCCCCCTCAGATCCGCTGTCGCCGCAGCCCTCGTGGGCCTGCTGGCGCTCACGCTCTCCCCCGTCGTCTCCCCCGCCTCGGCCGACCACTACGACGGGGCACCCGGCCCGGTCCACGCCGGCAACACCTTCGGCTGGTACCAGCACGGCGTGTTCCGGCAGGAGTTCGTCGGCCCCAAGCCCGGCTTCTGGAAGACGAAGGGGCGCGGTGTCGTCCGCACGCAGAACGGCATGCTGACCCTGATGAGCACCCAGCGCGGCAGCGTGTCCGCCACGCTCGACCTGAAGGGCCACACCTACGGTCGGTGGGAGATCCGCATGCGGGCGCGCACCATGTCGAAGGTCAAGGGCGGCAAGCCCTTCAAGGTGGTCACCGAGCTCGTCCCCGGCGGCACCCGTGACCAGCACTGCGGCGGTCGCGACATCGGCATCGAGAACTTCACCCTCGGCACCAACACCGTGAAGTCCTACGTCCACACGCTGCCCGACAGCTCCTACCGCGGGTTCCTCGGCCGACACCTGCGCAACGACCGCTGGCACACCTACGGCGTCGAGGTCGCGAAGGACCACGTCTCCTGGTTCGTGGACGGGCACGTGATCAACACCGAGCGCCGGGCCGGGGCCCTCGACCCGGTGCCGCGGCAGCTGAAGTTCGAG
>DATIAB010000083.1:0-2266 GCA_035458265.1 Ornithinibacter sp.
CGGGTGTCGATGCCCTCCTTCTCCAGGAAGTCCTGCAGCGCGAGGCAGTTCATCACGGTGCCCAGCATGCCGATGTAGTCGGCGCGAGAGCGGTCCATGCCCTTCTGCTGCAACTCGGCGCCCCGGAAGAAGTTGCCACCGCCCACGACGACGGCGACCTCGATGCCTTCGCGCACGGCATCCGCGATCTGGCGGGCGATGCCGCGCACGACGTCAGGGTCGACTCCGACCTTGCCGCCACCGAAGACCTCCCCGGAGAGCTTGAGGAGCACGCGCCGCGGTGAGCTCGCGCTCGTGGGGTTCGGTGCTGCCTGAGTCAGGGCGTGCGTGGTCACGGGGCCTCCTCGGCGGTCGTGCGCGGTCGCCCGATCCTGCCACAGCGCGAGGTTCCCGCCGACAGGAGGAGCAGGGCGGATGCCGTGACGCGGCCCAGCGCCCGGCTCACCACCCGGCGTTGCGCAGCATGAACTCGGTCTCGGTGTCGCGCCCGCCCATGGGGTCGGTCGGCGGATCGACCTCCTGCGTGGTCCCCATGTCCTGCGGACGCACCCGTGGCAGGTCCACGTGCACCCGCGCCTCGAGTCCCGCGCGGTCGTCGGTACCTGCCCGCTGGTCGGTTTCCGCCCGCTCCGTGGCCTCGGTCATCGCCACCACCTCCTGTGCCCAGTATGCGCGCCGTGCCATGCCGCGCCGCTCACCACCGCGCTCCCGCGGCTGCTCGACACGTGGCAGGGTGAGCGGAATGTGGCCCGTCACCGCGTCCCGGACCGTCTACGACAACGCGTGGATCGAGGTCGTCGAGGACGACGTGGTGCGCCCGGACGGCGGGCGTGGGATCTACGGGGTGGTGCGTGTGCGGCATCCGGCGGTCTTCGTCGTGGCCCTGACGGACGACGACGAGGTCGTGCTCGTCACCCTCGACCGGCACACGACAGGGGTTTCCGTCGAGGTGCCCGCGGGCGGGTCCGACGGCCCGGACACGCTGGCCGGGGCGATGCGCGAGCTCACCGAGGAGACCGGGCTGCGGGCGGAGCACTGGCAGGAGATCGGGCGGATGAACGCGCTCAACGGCATCTGCGTGGCGCCTGAGGTGGTCTACCTCGCGACCGGGCTGTCCCCGGTCGAGGGCTCCGAGCAGGAGGCCGAGGGGATCACGGCCGTACGCACCGTGCCGTGGGCCGAGGTGCTCGCCATGGTGGCCCGAGGCGAGGTGAGCGACGGGGAGACGGTGGCCGCACTGATGTTCGCGGCCCTCGCCCTGGGCCGCGTCACCTGACCGCTGCGCTGCCGACCACGCACGGATGCCGCCCGCTCGGGTGAGCGGACGGCATCCGGTGATGCTGTGGTGCGGTGTGGGTCAGCTGCCGACCCGGAAGCGCGCGAAGCCCTTCGCGTCGGCGCCGGCCTCGGCCAGGACCTTCGCGACGGTCTTCTTCGGCTCCTTGGCGAACGGCTGCTCGAGCAGGACGTTCTCCTTGAAGTAGCCGTTGACGCGGCCCTCGACGATCCGCGGGAGGGCAGCCTCGGGCTTGCCCTCCTCCTTCGCGGTGGCCTCGGCGACACGCCGCTCGTTCTCGACCGTCTCGGGGTCGACCTCCTCGCGGGTGAGCACGCTCGGGCTGAACGCTGCGATGTGCATCGCGACGTCGCGGGCCGTCTGCTCGTCGCCACCTGCGGTCGAGACGAGGACGCCGATCTGCGCAGGCAGGTCGGGGCTCGTCTTGTGCAGGTAGGACACGACGTGCTCGCCCTCGAGGCGAGCCACGCGCTTGACCTCGATCTTCTCGCCGATGGTGGCGTTGGCCTCGTCCAGGAGCTCCTTGACGGTGCGGCCGTCCTCGAGCGTCGAGGCCAGCAGGGCCTCGGCGTCCGCAGACCTGGTGGCCACTGCCTGGTCGAGGACCTGGGCGGCCAGGGCGCCGAAGCGCTCGCCCTTGGCCACGAAGTCGGTCTCGCACAGGACCTCGACGAGGGTGCCCTCGCCGGCGCCGGCCTCAGCGGTGACCAGGCCGTTCGAGGCGGTGCGCCCCTCTCGCTTGGTCACGCCCTTGAGGCCCTTGACGCGCAGGATCTCCTCGGCCTGCACCATGTCGCCATCGGCCTCGTCGAGGGCACGCTTGACGTCCATCATTCCGGCGGCGGTCTTCTCGCGGAGCGCCTTGATGTCAGCGGCGGTGTAGTTCGCCATGGGGGATATCGCTCTTTCGGGTAGCAGTCGGACAGTGACGAGGGGTGGCGCTCAGGCCTGGTCGGCGGCGGGGGCCTC
>DATIAB010000084.1:0-9918 GCA_035458265.1 Ornithinibacter sp.
CCGCCTCGGCCAGCAGCTGCACGAGGTACTCGAAGTACTCGACGTGCCCGCCCTGGTACGAGCTGACGGCGACGCCCTGCACGTCCTCCTCGATCGCCGCGTCGACGACCTCCTTGACGCTGCGGTTGTGCCCGAGGTGGACGACCTCCGCGCCCTGGCTCTGCATGATCCGCCGCATGATGTTGATCGAGGCGTCATGGCCGTCGAACAGGGCGGATGCCGTGACGATGCGCACCGGGTGCGCCGGCACGTGGAGCTCGGGAGTCGTGGTCGGCTGCGTTGCCATGGGGGTCCCTTCGGGTCGCTTTCCCGAGATACTAGGACGTCCTAGTACTTACTCGGAAGTCACCGGCGCTGCCCCACCCTCCCACTGCGCCGCGCACCGTGGGGGCTTGGGACCCAACCTGCCGGACGGATCGGGTCCTCACCGGGCGATGCCGGAGGCGTACGGGTCAGGAGCAGCCGCGTCGACCACCCACTCGATCACCTCGCGCACGAAGCGCTCCTCGACGACCCCCACCGGCACATCGTCCTGGAGCCGCGCCCACGACTGCGCCCGGTGCAGACACGACAGCCGGTCGGCGGCGGGGAGCAGCGCCAGCAGCGTGGCCCGGTCCCAGCGGTCGGTCCACGGTTCCAGCCCCGCGTCGAGCGCCCGCCGCACGTCGGGATCGTCCTCGGACAGGCCGAGCCGCCCACGCATGATCCACAGCGGGAGGCGCAACGCCGTCAGGGGGTGCGCCCACACCGCGTCACCCAGGTCGATGTACGTCATGCCACCTCCGGGCCTGCGGAAGGTGTTGGCCAGGTGCAGGTCGTTGTGCTGCAGCGTCGACGGCATCCCGCTGGCCGCCAGCAGCACCGCTGCCTCGTGGAGGCGTCCCAGCCCCTCGTCGACGAGCGCGCACTCCTCGTCGGTCGGCCGACGTGGGTCGCCACCGGGCAGGTCACGCAGACGACCGACGCGCTCGGTCACCCACCCCACGACCTCGTCAGCTGCCTCGGGGAACCGGGGTACCCCGGTCGCGAGCACCACCTCTGCGTGGTCGGCCAGCACCTGCTGGCCCGCGGCGTAGCCGCCCACCATGGCGACCCAGTCATCCGCCGACGGCAGGTCGTCGTCGTGCCACAACGGCATCCCCAGGTCTGCCGTGGCGAACCAGCCGCGCTCGGCGTCGGCGGCGACCAGTGGTGCGCACCACCCCGGCACGATGCCCTGCACGACCTCCACGAGGCCCGCCTCGAAGGATTGCGAGGGCGCGTTCTCCTTCACCCACACCCGACCGGCATCCGTCTCGACGTGCAGCACGGTCGCCCAGAAACGCACACGCTCCTGGACGAGCGGGCCGGTGACGGCGAGCCCGGCGTCCGCGAGCGCTGGAAACAGCCACGCCTCGATCTCGGACCGCCACTGCGGAGAGCGCCAGAGGGCGGGGAGGTCACGCTCCACGGTTCTGCGCGACCCAGGTGATCGCCTCCGCGTAGCCCTGCACCCCGTGGCCGATCACCTGGTGGTCGCAGACATCGGCGAGGTAGCTGTGGCGGCGGAAGGGCTCGCGCGAGTGGATGTCGCTGATGTGCACCTCGACCCGCGGCACCCGGCAGGCCGACAGGGCATCGCGGAGGGCGACCGAGGTGTGCGTGTACCCCGCGGCGTTGATGACGATGCCGGCGATGCCGACCCGCCCCTCCTGCACCCAGTCGATGAGGGCGCCCTCGTGGTTGCTCTGGCGAAAGTCCACGACGAGGTCGGATGCCCTGGCCGCCTCGCGGCAGAGTGCCTCGACGTCGGCGAGGGTCGCGGAACCGTAGACCTCGGGCTCACGCTCGCCGAGGAGGTTGAGGTTCGGGCCGTTGAGCACGAGCACGGTGCGGGCGTCCATGACGGCGAGTATGCCGTGGCCGACCTGTCCCTCCCTGCCCCGGGATCGCCCTGGGTGGAGGTATGACTGCACGGATCCACGAGCGGTATCAGGGCTGCAGGTCCCCCGTGACGAGCGACGCGCACCCGTCGGCCGGGGCCGGAAGGCCCGTCACGGCATCCGTGGCCCGGGCCCGGCCGAGGTTCCACGAGAGCAGGTCGTCTTGCCGGCCCTCAGTGGCCCAGGCTCCCTCGAGGACACACGCGGCAAGGTCTGCCGGGAGCCGCTCGGCGATCACGGGTGTCGCGTCGGCACTGAGACTCGCGAGGTACGCGGTGTCGAGCTCACGACCGGCCTCGTACCGGTCGATGTTGTGCGAGGCCACGAAGGCGTCGGGGTTCAGCGCGACGAAGCCGAGCGCGAAGACCGCCGCGGAGACGAGCACGGCACGCGGCACCCACCACCCCGACAGACGCACCCCCGCCACGAGCAGCATGACGATGACGAGGCCGAGCCACAGCTCGAAACCGTCGACGAAGACGCGCAGCACGGTGTAGCCGTAGGCCTCCTGGTACAGCGACATCCGGTAGAGCGCGCTGGCGACGACGGCCAGGGTCAGCAGGCACAGGGAGCCGAGCAACCCTCGCAGCAGGGCGCGGTCGCGCGCCCCCTCCACCGGGGCCGCCCGCATCGCGAGGCCGACGACGACGACGGTGAGGAAGGTCGCGGCGGTGAGCTGGCCGAAGCCCTGGTGCACGTACTCGGCGTAGGTCAGGCCCGTGGTGGCGCGCAGGTACTCGACGCCGCCCCACATGGCGGTGGCCTGGGCGACGAGGAAACCGACGAACAGCGCGACGACGATGCCGACGGGCACCGCCCACTCCCATGCGCGGCGGGCCCGCGGCGTCGCCGGCAGCGCGGCATCCGCGATGTTCGGCGGGTTGAGCGCGAGGTAGGCGCCCGTGAGCGCCACCCCGGAGATGAGCGTGAGGATGAAGGTGCGCGCGATGATCGTGTCCCACCGCAGGTCGGGGACGAGTGCCTCGGTCCACGCGCCGAACACGGCGTCACCCGTGGCGAACAGCCCACCGAACAGGGCCAGGGCCACGAGCGAGAGCCCCAGCGTGCGCAGCACCGGCCACAGCACGGAGGCGCGGCTCGTCGCCGAGATCGTGCGTCCGAGCAGGGGCAGACCGCGCAGGGCCGACAGCGGCCAGGCCATCATGCTGAGTGGCACGGCGAACAACGTGCGTGCGCGGGTCACCCCTGCTGCAGCGACGACGACTCCGACGAAGATGCCCAGGGCGATCACACCGCCGGCGTCGCGCAGCAGGGTGACCGAGGCCAGCAGTGCCGCGAGCACCGCACACAGCGCCGTCCACGGGTGTGCCCGGAACCTCGCGACCCGCCACATGAGCACCCCCGTGCCGAGCAGGGTCAGGGCGACGGCGAGACCGACGTTGCGCTCGGGCCAGGTGAACGCGGCCCAGGCGCCGATGCCGAGGGCGGCCAGCACGGGGACGGTCTGCGGGGGCAGGGCCCGCTCCGGCCAGAGCGAGGACAGGGGACCGGAGTCGCCGGGTCCCGCGGGGGCGGGCGACGGGAAGGACGCTGGGGATGCCGTCACGGTCGTCCCCGAGATCGCTGCCGGGTGGGCACCCGGCGGTGTGGTCGTGGTGGAGGTCATCGCTCGTTCCTGGGTCAGGTGGGTGGGTCGGTCGGTGGGGGGTCGCACGGGCATCACGGCGCGCAGCACGGCACCGGTGGATCCCGCTGCAGCAGGAAGGGCGCTGATGGTGCCGCCGTGCAGCTCGCACACCCAGCGGGCGATGGCCAGGCCCAGGCCCGTGCCCCCGCCGGAGTCGTCGCCGGAGCCGAAGCGGTCGAAGACCCGCTCGAGCCGGTCGGCCGGGATGCCGGGGCCCTCGTCGCGCACCTCGAGGCACCAGGTCGTGTCGTCGAGCGCGCGCGCGCTGACCAGCACCTCGCCACCCGCCGGGCTGTGCCGCACCGCGTTGTCGACGAGGTTGGCCACGAGCTGCGCCAGGCGGGCGTGGTCGGCCCGCACGGTGAGGTCGTCCGGTTGTGCCTCGTGGCGCACTCGCACGGGGCGACCACCCACGGAGGCCTCGGACACGGCATCCGCCAGCAGGTCGGTGACCAGCACGTCGCTCACGGACAGCGGTGCGACCCCGGCATCGATGCGCGACAGGTCGAGCAGGTCGGTGACGAGCGTGCTGAGCCGTTCGGACTGCTGCAGCGCCCCACGCAGGGCCTGGTCGTCGGGCTTCACGACCCCGTCGACGAGGTTCTCGAGCAGGGCGCGCTGGGCGGTGAGCGGGGTGCGCAGCTCGTGGGAGACCGTCGCCACGAGCTGGCGGCGCTCGGTGTCGGCGGAGGCGAGGTCGGCAGCCATCGCGTTGAACGCGCGCGCCAGCGCTCCCACCTCGTCGGATGAGGATGCCGTGACGCGCTGTCCGTAGTCACCCGCCGCCATGCGCCCCGCGGCCGTCGTCATCTCACGCAGCGGCGACGTCATGCCGCGCGCCAGCCACTGGGTCACCGCGAGGGCGGCCACCACGGTCACGGGCACGCTGATCCACCACGGCACGCGACCGGCATCCGCCACTCGCGCGACGACGACGGTGGCGACCACGCTGGCGGCGACGAGCAGGCCGAGCTTGACCTTCAGGGAGGTGATGCCGTCGAGCGGCCGGTCGGTGTTCACGGGGTGACCTCGAGGGCGTAGCCGACGCCGTGCACGGTGCGCACCCGGTCGGCACCGATCTTGGCGCGCAGGGCCTTGACGTGGCTGTCGAGGGTGCGGGTGCCCGAGGCGTCGGCCCAGCCCCACACCTCGCGCATGAGCACGTCGCGCGAGCGGACGACGCCGGGCTCGGCCGCGAGCGCACAGAGCAGGTCGAACTCGAGCGGGGTGAGGTGCACCTCGCTCTCCCCCACGGCGACGCGACGCGTGGCGACGTCGATGCGCAGGCCCTGGATGTCGAGGTGGGCCGGTCGGGTCGCGGCCAGCTCGGCGGCACGCTCGACGCGGCGCAGCAGGGTGCGCACCCGGGCGACGACCTCACGCATCGAGAAGGGCTTGGTGACGTAGTCGTCGGCGCCGACGCCGAGGCCGACGAGCAGGTCGGTCTCGTCGGTGCGTGCGGTGAGCATGAGCACCGGCACGGGCCGCAGCGCCTGGATGCGGCGGCACACCTCGAGCCCGTCGAACCCGGGGAGCATGACGTCGAGCACGACGACATCGGGTGTGCCGGAGGTGAACGCCTCGACCGCGCCGGGGCCGTCGAACGCCTGCGTGACGCGGAAACCCTCGGCCACGAGGCGGTCGGTGACGGCCTGGTTGATCACCGGCTCGTCCTCGACGACGAGCACGTGGGATGCCGTGGCCGCCGGAGTCATCGTGGTCGCAGGAGTCGCGCCGGTCTCGAAGGTGGGTCCCTGGGTCATGTACCCGAGCGTAGGGAGGTCCGGGGGGAGTCCGTGGGGGCGCCGTGTGGAGATCGTGTGAAGGTCGTCGGGGGTGAGGGTGGGAGGTCAGGGGCGCAGCCAGCCGCGCCCTTGGCACCCCGACCCAGCGACCGGCCCGCGAGTCGGAGGCTCGGCGCCCCGGGTGGTCAGGCGGGCTGGCGGCGCTGGGTCCGGAAGGCTGTCGGCGTGATGCCGGTGCAGCGGGTGAAGTGGTGGCGGAGCAGGGCAGCCGAGCCGAACCCGGCGTCGCGCGCCACGGCATCCACGGAGAGGTCGGTCTCCTCGAGGAGGTGACGCGCACGCAGCACCCGCTGGTCGGTGACCCACTGGTGGGGCGTCGTCCCCGTCTCCGCGACGAAGCGGCGGGCGAAGGTGCGCGGAGACATCGCGGCCCTGCGCGCGAGGTCGTCGACGGTGAAGGGTTCGTCGAGGTTCGCGAGCATCCACTCGAGGACGGGGCCCAGGCTCTCGGCCTGCGTCGTCGGGACAGGTCGGTCGATGAACTGCCGCTGGCCACCGTCACGGTGCGGGGGCACGACCATCCGCTGCGCGATCGTCGTCGCGACGGCCGATCCGTGCTCGAGGCGGACGAGGTGCAGGGCTGCGTCGATGCCGGCCGCCGTACCCGCGCTGGTGACGACGGTGCCGTCCCTCACGTAGAGCACGTCCGGGTCGACGCGGGCCTTCGGGTGCAGCTCGGCGAGCTCCTGGGCATGGCGCCAGTGGGTGGTGCAGTCGCGGCCGTCGAGCAGTCCTGCCGCGCCGAGGGTGAAGGCGCCCGAACACAGGGACAGCACCCAGGCACCGCGGTCGACGGCGCTTCGCAGCACCTCGATGACGGCTGGAGACGGGTCGGAGGCCGAGGCCGAGGCAGGCACGGCGATCAGGTCGGCGTCGGCGGCTGCTTCGAGCCCGAACGCGGCGGTGACCGTCGTGCCGTTGCGTGACCCGAGCGGGCCGGTCGACTCAGCACACACGCGGTAGTCGAATGCCGGCACCCCGGCCGCGGTGCGGTCGGTGCCGAACACCTCCGCGAGCACGGCGTACTCGAACAGCGAGACGGGTTCCTGGAGGAGGACGGCAACGGATGCGAGGGCCATGCCATCGAGTATGGCAGATAGTTGATGCACATCGGCATATCTGCCACTGGTGGCAGATATTGTCTGAGCATCAAACTTGTGCCATGAACACGACAAGCACCCTCGAGACCATCCTCACCATCGCGGCCATCGGCGGACTCGCCGCCCCGGTCGTCTACCTCCTCGAGCGCGCCAACCGGCGCGACCGCCGCGAGCACGGCTTGCGCACCTCGTGGACTCCTGCCCGCCACGACGCCGACCAGCGGCGGATCGCCGACGAGCTGAGCGCCTTCACCGGCGCCGCTCACCGCTGACGGCACCCCTCACCCTGCACTCCTCGACCCGGGGCCCTGGACCCCACAGGCCCCCCACGCAGAAGTTCGGATCGCACGCTGTGATTGCTGCGTGCGATCCGAACTGCTGCGTTGGGGGACGCCGGTCGAGGTCAGGACGCGCGGCGGCGACCCAGGAGCCAGCCGAGGAGCACGCCGACCAGCCCCGCCACGGCATACGGGGCGTAGGTCTTGAGCAGCACCGGCAGCACGGTCGCTCCGAGGTCGATCGAGTCGTCCACGGCGGGCACCGGCGCCAGCCGGGGGCGGGTCGGCGCCGAGCCCTGCGCACCACCACCAGCGGATGCCGTGCCACCACTGGCGCCGGGAGCGTCACTGGCGGCCGCGCCGGGAGCCGGCGACGGGGGCGCGCCGGGAGCCGGCGCCACGGCATCCGGTGTGGGCTCAGGCGACGGCTCTGCCTCGGGCTCCTCCTCCACCGCGAACTGGCTCTCGATGCACGCGACGAACTGGCCGAGCAGCTTGTCGGAGACGTCCTGCATCACGCCGCGGCCGAACTGGGCCGGCTTGCCGGTGACCGACAGGTCGGTCGTGACGTCGACGCGGGTGCCCTCTCCAGAGGGTGCGAGCTGGATCGTGACGGTGGCTCCGGCGGTGCCGTTGCCCCGCTTGTCCTTGCCCTTGGCCTCGATGACCGCCCGATGGGCCTGGTCGTCGCGCTCGAGGAAGGTGCCGGCACCGGCGTACTGCAACGCGATGGGGCCCAGCTTGACCTTCACCGTGCCGGCGAACCCGTCGTCGCTCGCGTCGGTGACGACGGCGCCCGGGAAGCAGCTGCCGACCCGGTGGAGGTCCATGAAGGTCGCCCACGTCTGGTCGATCGGGGCCGGGACGGTGAAGTCGTGGGTCAGCTCCATGCGGTGGATCAGCCTCCGAGTGCGGTGAGGACGGCGCGCCGGGTGAGCACCCTCGCGAGGTGACGACGGTAGTCGGCGTCGCCGTTGAGGTCGCTCGGCGGATTCGTGCCGTCCGCGACGCTGTCGCACGCGTCACCGAGATCACTCGCCGATCGGCCGACGAGCGCCGCCTCGACGGAGGCCGCCCGCAGCGGGGTCGAACCCATGTTGGTCAGGCCGATCCGGGCCTCGCTGATCGTGCCGCCGTCGACCTTGAGGGCCACCGCGATCGCGACGATCGACCACTGGTGCGAGACGCGGACGAACTTCTCGTAGTGCGACCCCCATCCCGTGTGCTTCGGGACGCGGACGGCCGTGAGCAGCTCGCCCTCGCCGACTGCGGTCTCGAAGAGGTCGAGGAAGAACTCGCTGGCCGGCACGGTGCGCTCGCCCTTCGCCCCGTGCTTGGATCCGAGCCCGAGTCCGAGCCCGTGCTTGGGCCCGCGGACCACGAGGTCGCAGTCGAGCGCGAGCACCGGAGCGCCGACGTCACCAGCCGGGTCGGCGTGGACCAGCGCGCCACCGATCGTGCCGCGGTGGCGGATCTGCGGGTCGGCGACCTCCTCGATCGCCTGCACCAGCAGCGCGGCGTGGGTGCGGACGAGCGGGTTGGCGATGATGTCGGCATACGTCGTCATCGCGCCGATGACGAGGTGGTCCCCCTCGTCGCGGATGCCGCGCAGCTCGTCGATGCGCCCGAGGTCGACGATCTGGTCCGGGGCGTTGAGCCGCATCCGCAGGATGGGCAGGAGGGACTGGCCCCCGCCGAGGACCTTCACGTCGTCGCCCGCAGCCTCGAGAGCGGCGATCGCGTCGTCGACGGTGGTGGGGGCGAGGTAGTCGAATGCTGCGGGGATCACTGGCCTGCTCCGTCCGTCGCGCCTGCTGAGGGGTCCTGGTTGGGGGCGCCCTCCGCGAAGTGCGGCTGCGCCTCCTCGGTGACGGCGCCGGAGTGTGACCCGGCGCTCTGGATGGCCTTCCACACCCGCTCGGGCGTGCACGGCATCTGGATGTCGTTGACGCCCAGGTGGCGCACCGCGTCGACGATGGCGTTGACGACGGCCGGGGTCGATGCGATGGCACCCGCCTCCCCGACGCCCTTGACGCCCAGGGTGTTCGTCGTCGCGGGGGTCACCGTGTTGTCGGTGATGTAGTTGATCGTGTCCGCGGCGGTCGGCACCGTGTAGTCGACGAACGACCCGGTGACCAACGTGCCGTTCTCGTCGTACTCCGTCCCCTCCCAGAGTGCCTGCGCGATGCCCTGGACGATGCCGCCGTGTTCCTGACCAGCGACGATGAGCGGGTTGACGATGTTGCCGATGTCGTCGACGGCGACGTAGCGCCGCATCCGCGTGGCACCGGTCTCGGTGTCGACCTCCACGGCGCACAGGTGGGTGCCGTGCGGGAAGGAGAAGGTGTAGGCGTCGAACGTCGCGTCGGCATCGATGCTCGGCTCCACCCCGTCGGGCAGGTTGTGACCCGCGAAGGTCGCGAGCGCGACGTCGCCGATGCTCACCCCCTTGTCGGTGCCCCTGACCTCGAAGCGTCCGGCGGTGAACTCGATGTCGTCGACGCTGGCCTCCAGGAGGTGGGCCGCGATGGGCCGGGCCTTCTCGATGACCTTGTCGGCTGCCTGGACGATGGCCTCGCCACCGACCACGAGCGACCTCGAGCCGTAGGTGTCCAGGCCCTTCGGGACTATCTGGGTGTCTCCGTGCAGCACCTCGACGTCCTCGAAGGCGACACCCAGGCGGTCGGCCACGATCTGGCTCCACGCCGTCTCGTGTCCCTGACCGTGCGGGGTGGCACCGGAGATGACCTCGACCTTCCCGGTCGCGAGCATGCGAATGCCCGCGTGCTCCCACCCGCCGGCACCGTAGTTGAGTGCCCCGAGGATCCGTGAGGGGGCCAGGCCACACATCTCGGTGAAGGTCGAGACGCCGATGCCGAGCTGCACCGGGTCACCGGCATCACGACGGCGACGTTGCTCCTCGCGCAGCGCGTCGTAGCCGAACAGCTCGGTGGCGCGAGCCGTTGCAGCCTCGTAGTTGCCGCTGTCGTAGGTCATCCCGGCGACCGAGGTGAACGGGAACTCGGTGTTGGTGATCCAGTTCTTCTCCCGGATCTCCAACGGGTCGACCCCGACCTCTGCCGCGAGCTCGTCCATGAGCCGCTCGATGGCGAACGTCGCCTCCGGTCTGCCGGCTCCGCGATACGCGTCGACCCACGTCTTGTT
>DATIAB010000085.1:0-7220 GCA_035458265.1 Ornithinibacter sp.
GAGAGCTCACCACGGGTGGTCGCAACAAAAGCGGACTCTGGACGCGTAGCCGCCCACCTGGTGAAGGAGTCATGAAGTACCCGACGGGTGCTCATTGCCCGCGCTTCCTCGGACACCCTTTGGACAAGCGTTGGTCCATTCCATCCACAAAGCCCGGAAATGACGGAGGCCGCCCGGTGCACGGGCGGCCTCGTCGGAGAGTCGTGTGGTGAGGTGGCGGTGCGGTCAGCCGGTCTGCCGCGCAGCGCGGCGGGCGGCGAGCTCGTCGTTGGCCGACGGGTCGGCCTGCTCGACGGTGCGCTCGGAGGGCAGCTCCGCGAGGGTGCCCTCGATCTCGCGCCAGACGCCCCCGATGGCGATGCCGAAGACGCCCTGGCCGCCCTGGAGGAGGTCGATGACCTCGTCGTTGCTGGTGCACTCGTAGACCGACGCGCCGTCGCTCATCAGCGTCACGCGGGTCAGGTCGTCGGTGCCGCGCTCACGGAGGTGGGCGGTGGCGGTGCGGATCTGCTGGAGCGAGATGCCGGCGTCGAGGAGCCGCTTGACGACCTTGAGGATCAGGATGTCGCGGAAGGAGTAGAGCCGCTGGGAGCCGGAGCCGGCGGCGCCGCGCACGCTGGGCTCGACGAGTCCGGTGCGGGCCCAGTAGTCGAGCTGGCGGTAGGTGATGCCGGCGGCGTTGCACGCCGTCGGGCCGCGGTAGCCGGTGTCGCTCGGGAGCGGCGAGACGTCGTCGTCGAACAGCAGGCCCTGCTCCTCGGCGAGGTCGGCGGCCGCGGCCGCAGCCTTCATGCCGGCGGCGTCAGCGCCGTGCTCGTTCTCGTTGCTAGCCACAGTGACCCTCCAGGTCAGTTCCTCCGCTGAGCGGTAACTCCTGGGGGAAGGGCCCGCCGGGCGCCGGAGGACCGGCAACCACAACGGTGGAGTTACAACAGAGACAGTTCAAACTAAGCCCGATCCGGCGGGTTGTCCATCCACGGAGCGGCGTGTCGCAACCCTCAACCTCAACATGAGGGTCAGGGTTGAGTCAGGGCTCAGTGTGCCTCGAAGTCGTCGGGCGACACGTGGTCGAGGAACTCGCGGAACCGTTCGACCTCGTCCTCCTGCTCGGCGGGCACTGCCAGTCCGGCCTCGTCCAGGACGGACTCGGCGCAGACGATGCGGGTGCCGGTGCGCAGGGCAAGTGCGATCGAGTCGGAAGGACGCGCACCGACCTCGGCACCGCCGTCGAAGACGAGCTGGGCGAAGAACACGCCGTCCTTCATGTCGACGATGCGCACCTCGTCGAGGTGCTGCCCGGTGGCCTCGAGCACGTCGCGCATCAGGTCGTGCGTCAGCGGCCGGGGGGGCGTGACGCCCTGCTGGGCGAAGGCGATGGCCGTCGCCTCGACCGCGCCGATCCAGATCGGGAGGTAGCGCTCACCCGTCACCTCGCGCAACAGCACGATCGGCTGGTTGGAGGGCATCTCGACGCGGACTCCCACGACGTCCATTTCGCGCATGCGTCCACACTACTCAGGTCCCCTGACGTCATCGCGTCGGTGGGGCAGGCCGTTCAGCCGCGGTCGAGACCGACCTTCACCAAGGTGGCGTGCAGGCGCACCGACAGCGCCGCGATCTCGGACGTGGCGTCCTCCGCCCGTCCCCGCGCCGCCGCGTCACGGCCGCGAGCGAGCGGGGCGACCACCTGCTGGACCAGTCCGACCTCGCGGTCGGCGGCCGTCTTGAACGCGCGGAGGTGGCGCGGCTCGAAACCGAAGTCGGCGAGCTCGCGCGCGGTCTGGGCGACGACGAGCGCATCGCTGTCGAAGTGACCGGTGCCGCTGCGGGCGCTGACGAGGCCGTACTGCTCGAGCTCGGTGAGCAGGTCCTCGGAGATCTCGGCCACCTTGAGCAGCTCGCGGCGCGACAGGCGCAGGTCGCTGCTGCGCCGGAACGACTCGGGGCTCGGCAGTCCGTCCGCGCTCAGCGCGACCTTGGGCACCGTCGGCACGACCGACTCGATGGCCGGCGGCTCGAGCCCGCGGTCGATGGCGTCGAGGTGGTCGCCGATCACCTTGAGCGGCAGGTAGTGATCACGCTGCATCGTCAGGATGTAGCGCAGCCGCGTCACGTCGTCGGCGGAGAACTTGCGGTAGCCGGCAGCCGTCCGCTCCGGCTTGACGAGTCCCTGGTCCTCGAGGAAGCGGATCTTGGGGATGGTCACCCCGGGGAAGTCGGCTCGCAGCTGGTCGAGCACCTGCCCGATGTTGTAACGGGCGCCGCGACTCGCACCCGAGGCCGTCGAGGCACTCACGGATCAGCTCACCGGGTGGGAGGAGAAGTACACCAGGCGGTACTTGCCGATCTGGACCTCGTCGCCGTCGTTGAGCTCGACGGAGTCGATCCGGTCACGGTTGACGTAGGTGCCGTTGAGGCTACCGACGTCGCTGACGCTGTAGCCGGAGCCCGACCGCCGGAACTCCGCGTGGCGGCGGGAGACGGTGACGTCGTCGAGGAAGATCTCGCTGTCGGGGTGGCGACCGGCGCCCACGACGTCGACGTCGAGGAGGAACCTGCTGCCGGCGCTCGGGCCTCGCTGCACGACGAGGAGCGCGTGACCCGCCGGGAGGGCGTCCACGGCAGCCGCGTCGACGGCGCTCAGCTGACGGTCGGAGGACTCCCGCTGGTCGGGGACCCCGAAGGTGATCGTCGCAGTGGACTCGACCGGGCTCGCGCCCGTGTCCTCCCCAGCGAGCAGCTTGGTGCCGCACTGGGCACAGAAGCGGGCATCGTCGGGGTTCTGCTTGCCACAGGCGGTGCAGAACGGCATTTGGAAGCTCCTCGACGGATCGACGCCCAACCCTCAGCCGAGGGTTGAGGTTGACGGTTTCCCCGAACCTACCAGCCCGGCGATGGCGACGGCGGGCGGTCGGGGAAGACCGATGGGCGGGTGGTGGGACAGGGGATGCGGGTCAGCCGTCCAGCCCGGCCTGGTAGGCGGAGGCGTCCATCAGTCCGTCGACCTGGGAGCTGTCGGCGACACCGACCTCGAACAGCCAGCCCGCCTCGTAGGGGTCGCTGTTGACCAGCTCGGGAGTGGAGTCGAGGGCGGCGTTGGTGGCCACCACCTCCCCCGTCACCGGCGCGTAGATGTCGCTGACCGACTTGGTCGACTCGAGCTCCCCGCAGGTGTCCCCCGCCGTCACCTGGTCACCCACCTGCGGCAGGGAGACGTACACGATGTCGCCGAGGGCGTCCTGGGCGAAGTCGGTGATCCCGACGCGGACCGAGCCCTCGGTGTCCCCTGGGGTGCGGACCCACTCGTGCTCGCTGGTGTACTTGAGGTTCTCCGGATACACGGGGACTCCTAGGTGCGGTGGGGTGTGGGTGGCTGCGGGGGTGTGCGGCAGGCTACTGGCCGGTCCCGAACTCCGCATGCTCAGGTCGGGTGGGCTCGCGGACGCTGGTGATCTGGACGGCCTCGAGCTCCTCGACGTCCACCGTGGCACCGTCGTAGGTCTCCAGCGTCTCGATGGGTCCGGTGGAGAACTCCAGGGCCGAACGGAGCACGTGCGGGTCGCCGATCACCTCGATGACGTACGGCGGCTCGAGGAGCTGGCCGTCGACCTCGATCCCGCCCACGGCGTTGTCGAAGGAGCTGTCCGCACCGAGCCGGATCGAGTCGTTGATCTCGATGGCCTCGGCGCCGGCGGTGCGCAGCTCCTGCACCGTGTCGAGCAGCGAACCCACGTTGACGCGGCTGGACGACTCGTTGATGGTCATCCGCAGGCCCGGCCCGGTGACCGGCACCAGGCCGGCGATGATGTTGAGGGTCCGGACGCGCTGCTCGGCCTCGTCGAGGGCCGCGAACCGAGCCTGGTTCTCGTCGGCGAGCTCGTCGCGCCGTGCCTCGAGCCGGTCGACCTCGCGACGCGCCCGCTCCGCGGTGCCGGTGAGCCCGTCGAGCACCTCGACCAGCTCGCTCTCGCGGAGACCCGCGTAGGTGTCGTTGGCCGCGGTGTCGCGCACCTGGACGACGAAGGCGAAGCCGAGGACGGCCAGGAGCGCCGCCACCACGACCTGGCGCCGCGAGGGCCGGACGACGGCGCTGCGCAGGCGCTCGCGGCCGGGTTCGGGCTCGGCTCCTGGTTCGGGTTCGGTGCGGTGCTCAGGCATGGAAGACGTGCCTACGGATCGCTGCGACGTTGGAGAAGATGCGGATGCCCAGCACGACGATCACGCCCGTGCTGAGCTGTGAGCCCACGCCGAGCTGGTCACCGAGGTAGACGATCGCCGCCGCGACCACCACGTTGCTGACGAACGAGACCACGAAGACCTTGTCGTCGAAGATGCCGTCGAGGTAGGCGCGCAGCCCGCCGAACACCGCGTCGAGGGCGGCCACGACGGCGATTGGCAGGTAGTTCTGCAGGCTGAGCGGTACGTCGGGGGCGAGAACCAGCCCGGCGATGATGCCGAGGAGCAGGCCGAGGGCGGCGATCACGGCGAGCTCCCTTCTCGTTCAGGCCCCTTGTTGGGATCGGCGTCGAGCTCGATCACATCACGGAGGACGCGTTCGGGCGCAGCCGGCAAGCGGATGTCGTCGACATTCTGGGCGTCGTACACAAACCCGTAGTTGTTGACCCGGGCGAACCACTGCTGTCCCTGGGAGGTCTCGACGAGCCGGGCCTGCAGCGTGCGGGGGTCGCCGATCGCCGAGATCTCGTAGGGGGCGTTGACCGGGCGGCCGTTGACATGGATCGCGCGGTTCGTGTTGCGGATGCCGCCCAGCGCGTTGACCCGCTGGTCGTTGATCGCCACGGCCTCCGCGCCGGCGGCGAACAGGCCGTCGACCAGGGTGGCGAGGTCCTCGTCGAGGACCTCGCCGTCCACCTCGCCGTCGGCGCTGTTGTCGACGGTGATCTCGACCCCGGGGCCGTGGGCGACGGAGAAGCCGGTGACCAGCTCGGCGCGCCTGAGCCGCGCCTCCATGTCGTCGAGCCGCCCCTGGTTCCTCGTGCTGCTGCTCGCGAGCGCGGCGTTGGACCGGTTGAGCTCCGCGACGTCGCCCTGCAGCCCGCGGACCTCGTCGCTGCGACTCTCGATCTGCTCGACCAGCGCGGCCCGGCTCAGCTCGTTGGCCGGGGCCTCGCGGTCGGTCTGCACGGCGACGACCGCTGCCATGACGCCGAGCGCGGCCACGGCGACGAGGCTGGACCAGTGCGGCCGCGCCACCTGCGGACGTACGTCGCCCGCGGCGGCCCGCTTCTGGGCCACGTGGGCGTAGTCCTCGTCCATGGACCGTGCGGTGATGAGGGTCAGCAGCGGGGTCGTGACGTGCTCGGGCAGCGGGCGGCCGGCCTCGGGCTGGTCCGCGTCCGTCCGGGGGCGCTGCTGCGGGTCAGCCATGGTCGGTCGCCGGCGTCGTACGACGTGGTGTCTCGCGCAGCAGGGTGCGCACCTGCCAGGCATAGAGCACCCCCGCCCACCAGTAGAGCCCGATCCCCCACCACGCGAAGGCCCACCCGAAGTTGCGGGCGAGCGTCGCGACGATGCCGTCCCCCTCGCCGAGGAGCAGCAAGGGGAAGGCGTAGAGCAGGTTGAACGTGGCCGCCTTGCCGAGGAAGTGAACCGGCAGGGCCGAGTAGCCGCGGGTGCGGAGGAGCGGGACGAGGCCCCAGAGGAACAGGTCGCGCAGCGGCAGGGCGATCGCGACCCACCACGGGATGATGTCGCGCAGGTAGAGCCCGACCACGACGGCCAGGATGTAGAGCCGGTCGGCCACCGGGTCGAGGATCTCGCCCAGGGTGGAGTACTGGTCGAGCCGTCGCGCGAGCCATCCGTCGAGGAAGTCGGTGAACCCGGCGACCATCAGCACGACGAGGGCGATCGCGTCCGCCTCGGGCCCGAGCACCAGCCACAGGAACAGGGGCACGCCGGCCAGCCGCACCACACTGATGATGTTGGGCACGGTCCAGATGCGAGAGGCTCCCTCGGACACGCCTCAGACCCTATCCACGCTCAGTGAGCCTCGGCGCCGGACACGTCGTGGTGCGCGGCGTCGCGGATCTCCCCGACGAGCTCCTCGAGCAGGTCCTCGAGCGTGACCAGCCCGATGACGCTCCCGTCCCGCTCCACGACGCGCGCCATGTGGGCGCCCTTGACCTGGAGGCTCTCGAGGGCGTCGTGGAGCAGGTCGTCGGGGTGGACGGAGGCGAAGGGGCGGATCCACTTGTCCTCGATGACGCGCGAGCGCTTGTCGTCCTCTGACTCCAGGGCGTCCTTGATGTGGAGGTAGCCGAGCAGCGTGCCGTCGTCCCCGGCGACCGGGAACCGGCTGAAGCCGGTGGCCGCGCACACCGCCTCGACGTCGGACACGGTCGAGCCGGGCGCCACGGTGGCCAGGGACTCGGGCGCCATCACGATGGCGGCGACGGACTTCTCGGTGAAGCCGAGCGCGCCGGCGAGCCGGTCGTACTCGTCGGCCTCGATGAGTCCCTCGCCCCGCGACTCCTCGACGAGGGCGGCGACCTCCTCGCGGGTGAAGCTGGAGTGGACCTCGTCCTTGGGCTCGATGCGCATGAGGCGCAGCACCCCGTTGGCGGCCATGTTCATGCCGGCGATGACCGGGCGCAGCACGGTGACGATCGCCATCATGGGCGGGCTGAGCACCATCGCGGCCCGGTCGGCCCCGGCGAGCGCGATGTTCTTGGGCACCATCTCGCCGAGCACGACGTGCAGGTAGACCACGATCGACATCGCCACCACGAAGGAGACCGGGTGCAGCAGGTCGTCGGGCAGCCGGGCGGCGTGGAAGACCGGCTCGAGCAGGTGGGCAACGGCGGGCTCGCCGATGGCACCCAGGCCGAGCGAGCAGACGGTGATGCCGAGCTGTGCCCCGGCCATGACGAGCGAGACGTTCTCCATGGCGCGCAGGGTGGTGCGGGCGGCCCGCGATCCCTCCTGGGCGCGCGGCTCGATCTGGCTGCGGCGAGCGGCGAGCAGGGCGAACTCCGCGCCCACGAAGAAGGCGTTGAGGGCGAGCAGCACGACGGCGAGGCCCACGCCGAGGAGGTCACTGTTCATGGTCGGCCTCCCCCACCAGCACGAGGTCGAGCCGGTCGATGCGCAGGCCGTCCATCCGTTGCACGGTCAGGGTCACCAGGCGCTCGCGCACCTCGTGGGGGTCGCTGCGGTCGGGCACCGGGAGCTCGACGCGGTCACCGGGCTCCGGGATCTTG
>DATIAB010000086.1:0-8524 GCA_035458265.1 Ornithinibacter sp.
CGTGCAGGCCGGAGCAGGCATCGTCGCCGACTCGGTGCCGGCCCGCGAGTACGAGGAGTGCGTGCACAAGGCGGCGGCTGCGCTGCGCGCCGTCGCGTCCGCCGGGGCGATGCGGACGGTGTCATGACCCGTTCGTCCTCACGGCTGGCGACCAAGGGGGTCGTCGTCCTGTTCGCGCTCTTCGGCGCCGGGGGGCTGCTCGTCAGCGGCTTCCGCCCCTGGGTGACCGGCGCGGTCGACGACGCGGTGCTCGGGGCCACGCGGATCAGTGCCACGGGCGCGGAGGTCGCCCCCGGCCTCAGCGCCGTCGCGCTGGCGATCGCAGCAGCGGCGATCGCGGCGGTCGCCGCCGGTCGGATCGCGCGCATCATCGCCCTCGTCGCGTATGCCGCGTCCGTCGCCGTCGCCGTGGCCCTCACGGTGCGGGTTCTCCTGGACCCCGAGGGCGCGCTCGGTCCGGTGGCGGCATCCCGGGTCGGGCGCACGGGGACGATCGAGAACGTCGCAGACCCCACGGTCTGGCCCTGGGTGGCGCTGGCCGCGTCGGCCGTCGCCCTGCTCGGGCTGGTCGGCGCGGTGCTCGGCATCCGAGCCTGGGCCGGCCCGTCGGCCCGCTACGAGGTCGCGGACACCGGCAGCGGGGTCGCGGGTCCGCGCGGTGAACGGGTCGCCAGCGCCTGGGACGAGCTCAGTGCAGGGCGCGACCCCACCGATGTGGGCCCCGACTCCCACACCTGACAGAATCAGGACCGACCCACCGGGTCCGGTCACGGGCCCCGCACGAATGGAGACGACATGGACGAGCACGACGACCACGGGCACAGCGTCGCCGCCTGGACCGCGGTGATCATCTGCATCATCGCCTCGGCGATCATGGCGCTCGCGGTGGTGTTCCCGAACGTCTGGCTGTTCGTCGGCGGAGTCGTCCTGGCCGTCGTCGGTGTCGTCGCGGGGAAGGTGCTGTCCATGGCGGGCTACGGCGCCGCCTCGCGCGACCCCGAACAGGCCCCCTCCATCCACTGATGGGTGGTCCGACCGAGACCACGGTGCTCGACGCGATCGTGGCGGGTGTGCGCGAGGACCTCGCCGTGCGCGAGGCCGGCCGCACCCTCTCCGAGGTCGAGCGTGACGCCCTGGCAGCCCGCCCGGCCCTGGACGCCGAGGCGGTGCTGCGGCGGCCCGGTCTCTCGCTGATCGCCGAGGTCAAGCGGTCCAGCCCCAGCAAGGGCGCCCTCTCCGACATCCCCGACCCGGCGGCCCTCGCGGCGGAGTACCAGGCGGGGGGAGCCAGCGTGGTCTCGGTGCTCACCGAGCAACGTCGCTTCGGTGGCAGCCTCGCCGACCTGGATGCCGTGCGGGCGGCGGTATCGATCCCGGTGCTGCGCAAGGACTTCGTCGTGACCGACTACCAGGTCTGGGAGGCGCGGGCCCATGGTGCCGACGTCGTGCTGCTGATCGTCGCAGCCCTCGACGACGTCGACCTGTCCGCCCTGCTCGGCCGGGTCCGTGAGCTGGGGATGACCGCGCTCGTCGAGGTCCACGACGAGGTCGAGACCCAGCGCGCGATCGATGCCGGCGCGAGCGTCATCGGCGTCAACGCCCGTAACCTCAAGACCCTGCAGATCCACCCCGAGACGTTCTCGCGGCTCGTCCCGCTCATCCCGCCGGGCCTGGTGACCGTCGCCGAGTCGGGTGTCGCCGATGCGGCTGATGCCGCCGCCTACGCCCAGCAGGGTGCGGATGCCGTGCTCGTCGGCGAGGCGCTCGTGCGCACCGGCGACCCCCGCGGCGGGGCGGCCGCGATGGTGGCCGCCGGCGCCCACCCTGACCGAGAGGCACGCCCGTGAGCCACATCGAGACCGGCACCGATGCGACCGATGAGGCAGCGGTGACCGCTGCACGTCAGGCGAGCGCCGACGGCATCCGCGACCTCACGCCCCACGAGCTGCCCCGGCCCGGCAGGTTCGGCGAGTTCGGCGGCCGCTACGTCCCCGAGGCGCTCGTCCCGGCGCTCGACCAGCTCGACGAGGCCCGCCAGAAGGCTGCGGTCGACCCCGAGTTCCAGGCCGAGCTCGCCCGCCTGCACGCCACGTACACGGGGCGCCCGAGCATCATCACCGAGGTACCGCGCTTCGCTGCGCACTGCGGCGGCGCGCGCGTCATCCTCAAGCGCGAGGACCTGAACCACACCGGCTCGCACAAGATCAACAACGTCCTCGGCCAGGCCCTCCTCACCCAGCGGATGGGAAAGACACGGGTGATCGCCGAGACCGGCGCCGGCCAGCACGGCGTGGCGACGGCGACTGCGGCGGCTCTGCTGGGGCTGGACTGCACCGTGTACATGGGCAGGGTCGACACCGAGCGCCAGGCCCTCAACGTCGCCCGCATGCGCATCCTCGGCGCCGAGGTCATCCCGGTCGAGCACGGCAGCGCCACCTTGAAGGACGCCATCAACGAGGCCCTGCGCGACTGGGTCACCAACGTGACCACGACCCACTACCTCATCGGTACGGTCACCGGA
This sequence comes from Ornithinibacter sp., assembly GCA_035458265.1. Taxonomy (GTDB): domain Bacteria; phylum Actinomycetota; class Actinomycetes; order Actinomycetales; family Dermatophilaceae; genus Fodinibacter. Next base: position 2,522 of record DATIAB010000086.1, read on the forward strand.
CCGCACCCGTTCCCCGAGATGGTGCGCGACTTCCACAAGGTCATCGGCGAGGAGGCGCGCGCCCAGGTGCTCGACCTCACGGGTCGCCTCCCCGACGCCGTGATCGCGTGCGTCGGCGGCGGGTCGAACGCGATGGGCATCTTCCACCGCTTCATCCCGGATGCCGGGGTGCGCCTGATCGGCATCGAGGCCGGGGGAGCGGGCATCGAGTCGGGACGACACGCTGCGCGCTTCGCCTCGGCGTCGCCCGGGGTGCTGCACGGTGCGATGAGCTACCTCATGCAGGACGACGACGGCCAGACCGTGGAGTCGCACTCGATCTCCGCGGGGCTGGACTACCCGAGCGTCGGGCCGGAGCACTCGTTCCTGCGCGACAGCGGCCGGGCCGAGTACCGCTATGCCACGGACGACACGGTCATGGAGGCCTTCCGCCTGCTGAGCCGCACGGAGGGCATCATCCCGGCCATCGAGTCGGCACACGCCCTCGTCGGGGCGATGGAGGTCGGTGCCGAGCTCGGCCCCGACGCGCTGCTGCTCGTCAACCTGTCCGGCCGCGGTGACAAGGACATGGAGACGGCCGCCTCGTACTTCGGGCTCCTGGACGGGGAAACGCCATGAGCACGGTCGTGCACGGAGTCGAGGACGTGCTGCGCCGCTGCCGCGAGGAGGGGCGGGCCGCCCTCGTGGGATACCTGCCCGTGGGCTTCCCCACGGTCGAGGGCTCGCTCGAGGCGATGCGAGTGCTCGTCGAGGCCGGCTGCGACGTCGTCGAGGTCGGGGTGCCCTACAGCGACCCGCTCATGGACGGGCCGGTCATCCAGCACGCGGCGACGACCGCCCTCGCGGGCGGGGCCCGGGTCGACGACGTCTTCCGGGCGACCGCCGCGGTGCGCGAGGCCGGCGGCACCCCGCTCGTCATGACCTACTGGAACCTCGTGCTGCGCCGCGGGGTCGAGAAGTTCTCCGCCGACCTCGTTGCCGGTGGTGGGGCGGGTCTGATCACTCCAGACCTCATCCCCGAGGAGGCCGGGGAGTGGATCGCCGCGAGCGACACCCATGGCCTGGACCGTGTCTTCCTCGTGGCACCCTCGTCGACACCCGAGCGCCTGGCCAGGGTCACCGATGCGTGCCGCGGTTTCGTCTACGCCGCCTCCACCATGGGGGTGACCGGAGCCCGCACGAGTGTCGACTCCGACGCCCGCGGGCTCGTCGAGCGCACGAAGGCCGTGAGCGACATCCCGGTGTGCGTCGGCCTCGGGGTCTCGACCGGCGCCCAGGCGGCGGAGCTCGCGGCCTATGCCGACGGCGTCATCGTCGGGTCCGCGCTCGTGCGCACCCTCACCGGACCGGGGGAACTCGGCGACCGGCTCGAGTCGTTGCGCGCTCTGACGAGCGAGCTGGCTGACGGTGTGAGGAGCGGACGCGGATGAGCACGGCGACCGACCCGACCACCGGTGAGGTGGGGCAGTCCCCGGAGCGGGGCGAGCGGGTCAAGGACGTCGTCGGGCTCCTGGCGCGGCTCTTCCTCGGCACCGTGCTCATCTACGCCGGGGCCGTCAAGGTCGGCAAGCCGCTCACGTCGGAGCGGGCCGTGCAGGCCTTCGAGATCTTCCCCATGGAGCTCGCCGGGTGGATCGGGCTGGTCCTGCCGTTCGTCGAGATCCTTCTCGGGGTGCTGCTCGTGCTCGGCCTGTTCACCCGCCCCGTCGCCATCGTGTCCACCCTGCTCATGGTGGCGTTCATCATCGGCATCGGGCAGGCGTGGGCACGCGGACTGACCATCGACTGCGGCTGCTTCGGCGGTGGTGGGCAGATCGGTGCCGACGAGACGAGATACCCCCAGGAGATCGCCCGCGACGCCTCCTTCGCCCTGGCCGGGGCCTGGCTGTGGTGGCGACCGCGCTCCCTGGCGTCCCTCGACCGCGTGCTGTTCGCATCACCCCAAGGAGAATGACCCCCATGGCGAAGAACGCCTCCAAGAACACCTCGAGGAACACCTCGACCAACGCCGCCTCTGCGCGGCAGGCCAAGATCCAGGCGGCCCAGAAGTCGTCGTCCGGGGGCGGCGCCAACAAGATCGTCGTGGCGACCGTCGTCGCCGTCGTCGCGATCATCGCCATCGTGACCGGGGTCGTCTGGAGCCAGGTGTCGAAGGAGAACGCCGTCACCGGCGGCGGCAACGCGCTGCCCACCGGGGTCAGCGAGCTGGGGCAGGGCTTTCCCGCGTTCCAGGAGGTCACCCCCGCCGAGAACGCCCCGGTCGTCGACCTCTACGTCGACTACCAGTGCCCGGCGTGCGCGAGCTTCGAGGCGGTCGTCGGCAGCACGTTCACGCAGCTGGCCGAGGAGGGAAAGATCGCACTCGTCTACCACGTGAAGAACTTCCTCGACGACAACCTGCGCAACGACAGCTCCACCCGCGCCGGCAACGCCGCCTTCTGCGCCTCGGATGCCGGCAGGTTCGAGCCGTTCCACGAGCAGGTCTTCCCGAACCAGCCGGAGGTCGAGGGTGACGGCTTCACCGACGCCCAGCTGAAGGCCATGGCCGAGGCCGCCGGCGTCGCGGGGGACGAGCTCACCACCTGGGAGACGTGCCTGGCCGCGGGCAAGTACAACGACTACGTGAACTCGGTCGAGGAGCAGTCGTTCAAGGACGGTGTGCGGGGCACCCCCACCGTGAAGATCAACGGCACGGAGGTCGAGCTCGGCTCGATCGCCTCGCCCGAGCTCCTGACCGCTGCCGTCGAGGCCGCCACCAAGTGATCTCCTCCCTGCCCAGCCCCACGGTCGGGGTGCTGCACCTCGGCCCGCTCCCGCTGCGGATGTACGCGGTGTGCATCCTGCTCGGGATCGTCCTCGCCGTGTGGCTCACCGGGAAGCGCCTCGTCGAGCGTGGCTACGAGGCGGGGCAGGCGCTCGACGTCGCCGCGTATGCCGTGCCGCTCGGGATCATCGGCGGCCGCATCTACCACGTCATCACCACGCCCGACCCCTACTGGGGCGAGGGTGGCAACCCGGTCGACGCGTTCAAGATCTGGGAGGGCGGTCTCGGCATCTGGGGGGCGATCGCCCTCGGCGCCTTCGGCATCTGGGTCGGCTGCCGGCAGGTCGGCGTCCGGTTCCTGCCCTTCCTCGACGCGGCCGTGCCGGGGGTGGCCCTGGCCCAGGCCGTCGGCCGGGTCGGCAACTGGTTCAACAACGAGCTGTACGGCGGGCCGACGACGCTGCCCTGGGGTCTGGAGATCCACGAGTGGGACCATGGCGCCGGTCGTGCCGTGGTCGACGCCTCGGGCAACCCGGTCGTGCTCGGGGTGTTCCACCCGACGTTCCTCTACGAGATGCTCTGGCTCGTGGTGCTCGCGGTGGCCCTGCTCGTCATCGACCGGCGCCGCTCGCTGGCCCCGGGCCAGCTCGCCGGCCTCTACGTCGCGGGGTACCCCGTGGGCCGCATCGTCATCGAGCTCATGCGCACCGACGAGGCCGAGCTCATCCTCGGGCAGCGGGTGAACGTGTGGACGAGCATCCTCGTGTTCCTGCTCGGGGTATGGATCTTCTGGTACACCGGACGGCGCGCGTCACGAGAGCCTGTCCCGCAGAGCGAACCCGAATCCCGCAATGTGGGATAGCCCGGCTCGAATGGCAGGACGACGAGGTCGGGCGATATCCTTCCCGGACGTGGCCAGAGCCGTCCGCGCCTGACCTTGCCGTGCCCGGTCCCCTCGAAGGGCCCACGACCGAAGAGGACGGTGATGCGACGTGACCGTCGCCCGCTTCTCCGCCCAGCCCGACGACCTGGGCCTGTACCGCCGCGAGCACGAGCACGACGCCTGCGGTGTGGCCCTCGTCGCGACCATGCGGGGCAGCGCAGGGCACGACATCGTCGCCCACGCGCTCGATGCGCTGCGTAACCTCGACCACCGCGGGGCCACCGGGGCCGACCCGCTGGTCGGTGACGGCGCCGGCATCCTCACCCAGGTGCCCGACGCCTTCTTCCGCGCCGTCCTCGATGCCGAGCTGCCGGAGGCCGGCGCGTACGCCGTCGGCATGGCCTACCTCCCGCAGGAGGACGACGAGCGGGCGCGCGCCGAGCAGCGCATCGCCGAGATCGCCGCCGAGGAGGGGCTGCGCATCCTTGCCTGGCGTGACGTGCCGGTGACCCCCGACCTCGTCGGCCGCTCCGCCCGCGAGTGCATGCCGGTCTTCCGCCAGCTCTTCGTGACGTCGGAGCAGGGTCTGTCCGGTCTCGAGCTCGACCGCGTGGCGTTCTGCCTGCGCAAGCGGGCCGAGCACGAGGCCGAGGTCTACTTCCCGTCGCTGTCGGCACGCACCGTGGTCTACAAGGGGATGCTCACGACCGGGCAGCTCGAGCCGTTCTTCCCCGACCTGTCGGACGAGCGCTTCGCGACCGAGCTCGCCCTGGTGCACTCGCGCTTCTCGACGAACACCTTCCCGAGCTGGCCACTGGCCCACCCCTACCGGATGATCGCCCACAACGGTGAGATCAACACCGTCAAGGGAAACCGCAACTGGATGCGCGCCCGTGAGAGCCAGATCCACTCCGACGTCATCCCAGGCGACCTCGACCGCGTCTTCCCGATCTGTACACCCGGCGCCTCGGACTCGGCGACCTTCGACGAGGTCCTCGAGCTGCTGCACCTGGGGGGGCGCACCCTCCCGCACGCCGTGCTCATGATGATTCCCGAGGCGTGGGAGAACCACGAGTCGATGGATCCCGCGCGCCGCGCGTTCTACGAGTTCCACTCCACCTTCATGGAGCCCTGGGACGGCCCGGCGTGCGTCACGTTCACCGACGGCACCCTCATCGGCGCCGTGCTGGACCGCAACGGCCTGCGTCCCGGTCGTTACTGGGTCACCGACGACGGCCTGGTCGTGCTCGCGTCCGAGGCCGGCGTCCTGGACATCGAGCCCGAGCGCGTCGTGCGCCGCGGCCGGCTCCAGCCGGGCCGGATGTTCCTCGTCGACACCGCCGCAGGGCGGATCGTCAGCGACGAGGAGGTCAAGTCCACCCTCGCGGGGGAGAAGCCCTACGAGGAGTGGCTGCACGCCGGGCTGCTCGAGCTGTCCGACCTGCCCGAGCGCGAGCACATCATCCACACCTCGGCCTCGGTGGCTCGCCGCCAGCGCACCTTCGGCTACACCGAGGAAGAGCTGAAGATCCTCCTCGCACCCATGGCCGCGGCCGGCCTCGAGGCACTGGGCTCGATGGGCACCGACACCCCCCTCGCGGTGCTCTCGGACCGGCCCCGGCTCGTGTTCGACTACTTCAGCCAGCTCTTCGCGCAGGTGACCAACCCCCCTCTCGACGCCATCCGCGAAGAGCTCGTCACCTCGCTGGCATCCTCGGTCGGCCCCGAGGGCAACGTCCTGGACGCCAACCCCGCCCACGCGCGGCAGGTCGTGCTGCCCTTCCCCGTCATCGACAACGACGACCTCGCCAAGCTCGTGCACATCAACGCGGACGGCGACCTGCCCGGCTACAGCACCGTCGTCGTCAAGGGCACCTACGACGTCACGGGCGGCGCGCCGGCGCTGCGCGCCCGGCTCCACGAGATCTTCGGTGAGGTCTCGGCCGCGATCGAGCAGGGCGCCCGCTTCGTCGTGCTCTCCGACCGTGACTCCGACCGCGACCTCGCACCGATCCCGTCCCTGCTGCTGACCTCCGCGGTGCACCACCACCTCATCCGCGAGAAGACCCGCACCCAGGTCGGTCTGCTCGTCGAGGCCGGTGACGTGCGCGAGGTGCACCACGTCGCGCTCCTCGTCGGCTTCGGCGCAGCCGCGATCAACCCCTACCTCGCGATGGAGACCGTCGAGGACATGGTGCGCAGCGGCGCCATCACCTCGGTCACCGAGGAGAAGGCCGTCGCCAACCTCATCAAGGCGCTCGGCAAGGGTGTCCTGAAGGTCATGTCCAAGATGGGCATCTCGACCGTGGCCTCCTACCGCGGGGCCCAGGTCTTCGAGGCCATCGGCTTGTCCCAG
>DATIAB010000087.1:0-4850 GCA_035458265.1 Ornithinibacter sp.
CGGCCCTTGGTCCAGTAGCCCCGGATGCCACCGGCACCCGAGACCCAGGCGACCCCGGCCTCGTCGATCTGGACGTCGTGGGCGTAGTCCGTGACGCCGTCGTTGCGGCCCAGGTCCACGGGCTGCTCGTAGACCTTCGGCTCCTTGGGGTTGCGGACGTCCGTGACGAAGATCGGCCGCCCATCCCAGTCCTCGGGCTGCCAGTCGGCCGGTCGCGGACCGCCGGACCACAGGTACTGGCAGTCGTTGATGCACGTCGTCGTGTGGCCGGCCGGCACCACGGTGTAGCTGAGCACCTCCAGCTTGTCCGGGTGCTTGGCGTCGACGATGTAGACACCGGCCTCGCCGGTGGCCTGGTTCTGGCCGAACGCACGCGGGTCGCGAGCCATGAAGACGAGCTTGCGGTTGGCGTCGACGTCCATGTCCTCGTTCTGCCAGAAGCCCGGCATGTCGATGGAGTCGAGTGCGACGGGCTTCTCGGGGTTGGTCACGTCGTAGGACTTCAGCCCGAAGCGGCCGGTCACGAACATGACCTTCTGCTTGGCGCCGTAGTCGATGAAGTTGATGGCGGTGGCACCGACCGCCTCAGGAAGCTGGCCGATGAACTCCACGTTGTCGAAGGCCCCGGTCGGGGCATCGGTGACCATCGTCCCCTCGGCGACGTTGGCGGCGGAGGCGACCTTGCCGGTTGCGGCCTGCTCTCGCTCGGCAGCCTTGGCCATCTCCTCCTTGAAGTCGTCGGTGCAGGCGTAGGCCGCGGTGGGGAGAGCCACCATGGTGAAGGTGGCCACCACCGTGATGATGCTCCGACGCAGGGCTGATCGCCCGAGCGAGGGTGTTGCATGCAGAGACATGGTTGTCCTTTCACACACAAGGGAATCGCCCTCGTTTGGTGGGCGGTCGCCGAATCATAGGGGTACTCGACGCGCAAAAGGCTGTTGGAGACAGACAAGTTCTGTCCAGCCCCCGGCGGTGGCGGTTCCCGCGTGTCAAGCCCTGACTAGCCTCGGCGGGACGCGCGCGTGGGTCAGGCCGCGTTGCCGGGCTGGTCTGCTCCTGCGGGGGCTGCCGCCGGCTCACGGTCTCGTCGGCGGGTGACCGCGATGATGCCCAGGCTCACGGCCAGGACCCAGGCAGGGAAGACCATGGTGACCCAGGGGCTGAGGGTGGTGACGAACAGCAGCACCGCCGCGACGGCGTAGGTCACGAGGGCGAGCGAGCGCGGCATGAGCCCCGTGCGCAGCCAGATGGTGCCGAGCGAGATCATGAACACCGCCGCCATCCGCAGGGCGTAGACGCCGCTGACCTCCAGCATGACGGCGCGGCCGAAGGCGACGGTGGCCTCGTCGTACCGGGCCTGACCTGCGGCCACGCCGGCCAGCAACGCCCCGGCGATCGCCATGGAGACGAAGACCATCGCGAGGAAGAGCAGGGCGCTGCCGAGGAAGACCGTCGAGAAGAACCGGTCCTCGAGCTCACCGAAGTGGTCGCGCACCACCCCGACGAACCACAGGAACGCGATGCCGGCGAACGGCGCCAGCGTGATCGCCCACCGCAGCCGGGTGGCACCGCCGTCCGCCCACTGGCTCTCGCTGAAGGGGTCGTCCGGGAAGACCGACCTGAGCAGGCCCAGGGAGGTGGCGAAGAGCACCGCGAAGACGACTCCTGCGAACCCGGCGGCTCGAGGCGTCTTCAGGCGCCGCGCCATGGTGCCATCACCGATGCGTGAAGGGCTCACCTGCGCACCGTACTCCGCCGCTGTCGGGTCAGCCGGCGTCGCGCAGGGGGCCGGGCCACTGCACGAGCAGCATGGAGGCGTCGTCGGCGAGGTGTGCGGCATGGTGGGCGATCAGGGCCCGGCCGACGCGTCGCATGGACTCGGCCGCCGAGAGGCTCTCCGCGACGTTGCGGGCCAGCAGGTCGACGAGCCGTTCGACGCCGAACTGCTCCCCGTCGGGAGAGTGTCCCTCGACGACGCCGTCGGTGTAGAAGAGCACGTGGTCGCCCGGCTCGAGCTGGTCGGTGCCCACCCCGTAGCAGTGGTCGGCGTCGTGGAGCCCGATGCCGAACGGCAGCCCGGGGGCGACGTGCAGGCTGCGGACGAGCTGGCCCGACCGCAGCAGCAGGGGTTCGGGATGGCCGGCGTTGACCCAGGTGAGGTGGCCGGTCTCGGTGTCGAGCTCGGCCAGGACGGCGGTGGAGTAGGCGTCACCGCCGAATGCCGCCTCGACGCACTGGTCGACCGCGGATGCCGTGGCGGTGAGTGAGCACCCGCTGCGGCGGGCGTTGCGGTAGGCCGACACGGACAGGATCGCGAGCTGGGCGCTGGCCAGCCCGTGGCCCATGCCGTCGAAGATGGCGATGCGGGCGACGCCCGGGTCGACGGCGTAGTCGATGGAGTCCCCGGCGACGTCGTACGCCGGCTCGAGCAGCCCCGCGATGGCCACCTGCGGCGACTCGAAGGTCAGCGGCGGCAACAGGCCCCACTGGATCTCGGCGGCCAGCCCGACCTCGGTGGTCCTCCTGGCGGCGACGATGGCGTCGCCGTACTTGGTGCGGAGCGCGATGAGGTCGCTGACGATCGCTGCGAGCCGTCGCAGCAGGAGGGAGAGCTCGGTGTCCGGCTCGGCCACCACGGAGTAGTGCGGGACGACGACGGACAGCACACCCAGGCGGTCGGCGCCGTCGCGCAACGGGAGCCACACCGTGACGGTCGACCCGGCATCCGCCCCGGGTTGCACGATGACCTCGTCGTGCTGGTAGACGCGGCCCGCGATGGTGGCGTCGATGGGCAGCGGTGTGGGCCGCAGCCGTGGCTGCCCGCTCGCCTGCTCGGGAAACGGGGTCAGGGACACCTGCTGGAGGTCGACGAGGTGGATCATCACCTCGAGGGCCCCGAGGGTGGCCGCGGCCTCGGTCACGAACCGGGGCAGCTCGTGGGGCGCCGCGCCCCCTGCCCGCTCCAACAGCGCGTCCAGGCCCCGCTCGCCAAGGCTCAGCCCGTCGGCGCCGGACGGGGGCTCTGGCCGGTCGGGCTCGCTCACGCTAGGCAACCTAGCGCAGCGCGCGAGACGGCGGCCGACCGTGCGGGCCTTACGGGGGTGTGACGACCCGTCCCGGGGACCGTCGCCGCGCCCGATGCCGACGACACTGTCGCCATGAGAGTGCTCCTCACCGGCGCGGCCGGGTTCATCGGTGCGGCGACGGCATCCGAGCTGGGCCGGCAGGGCGTCGAGGTCGTCCCGGTCGACCTCCTGCTCGCGCAGGCCCACGGCGAGGCCACCCGGGCCGACCCACCAACGGACATGCACGTCCTGGACACCCGCAGGGCGGGGGAGTGGGGGCACCTCCTCGAGGGCGTCGATGTCGTCGTCCACCTGGCGGCGATGGTCGGTGCGGGGGTCACGGCATCCGACCTTCCCCTGTACGCCGGGCACAACGACCTCGGCACGGCGTCCGTGCTGGCGGCCATGTACGAGCGCGAGGTGGCCGGGTTCGTGCAGGCGTCGTCGATGGTCGTCTACGGCGAGGGTCGCTACCGGTGCGGGGAGCACGGCGACCAGCGGCCGGGGCCACGGACCCGCGAGGCCCTCGACAGCGGGGAGTTCGAGAACCCGTGCCCGGTGTGCGCGGCCCCCTTGGGGTGGGCGCTCGTCGACGAGGAGGCGCCGCTCGACCCGCGCAGCTCGTACGCCGCGAGCAAGGTCGCGCAGGAGCACTATGCGGGCGCCTGGGCCCGGCAGTCGCCGGGTGCGGCCATCTCGCTGCGCTACCACAACGTCTACGGCCCGGGGATGCCGCGGGACACGCCCTACTCGGGGGTCGCCGCGATGTTCCGCTCGTCCCTCGAGCGCGGGGAGGCGCCGGTGGTCTACGAGGACGGGGGGCAGATGCGCGACTTCGTGCACGTCGCCGACGTCGCCCGTGCGAACGTCGCCGCCGCGCTGGCCGTGGGTGCTCGCCCGGCCGGGTCGCACGCCGTGTACAACGTGTGCTCGGGGCACCCCATCGCGATCGCCGACGTGGCGCGCGCCGTGGCGGCGGGGGCTGCCGGCGCGCCGGGCGACGCTGGTCCGGATGCCGGGCTCGAGCCGCGCGTCACCGGCCAGTTCCGCGTCGGGGACGTGCGGCACGTCGTGGCCTCGCCGAAGCGGGCCGCCGACGACCTGGGCTTCGTCGCGCAGGTGCACCCGGGGCAGGGGCTGGCGCGCTTCGCCACCGAGGCCCTGCGGCCCTGAGGAGCCGGCCCTGCTGTCACCAGACGGTGCGGATGACGTGCTGCAGCACGAGGGCGGCGGTGCCCTGCACGGTGAGGGCCCAGCGCTGCCAGCGGTGCGGAAGCCAGAGCGTGCTCAGCAGCAGCCAGGGCAGGAACGGCAGCCAGATGCGTTCCACCTCGGCCTTGCTCATCATCGACAGGTCGGCGACGGCGACCATCGTCACCCCGGCCGCGACGAGCGCCGCGACGGGCTCCGGCCGCTGCCGGCGGGCCAGCGCCACGAGGTGTGGCCACCCCCCCGCGAGGGCGGCCGGCAGCATCGGGCCCGCGACGAGCACGAGGGCCGCGAGGTTGCCGAACACCCAGTACCAGGCCGGCCGTTGGCTGGCCAGGCCCGCCCAGTAGCGCTCGTGCAGCACGGGGTACGCGTCCCACCAGGCGAACCCGAGCGCAGCGAAGGCCAGGACCACCGCGGCCGCCGAGGTCGCGGCGACGGCGCAGACGACGCCGCGTTCGCGCAGTGACCCGGTCGCCGCGAGGAGCACGGCCAGGGCCACGGCGCCGAGGAGCACCAGGCCGTAGGACATCATGACGCACCAGCCGAACAGCAGGCCGGCCAGCACCGCGAGTG
>DATIAB010000088.1:0-20174 GCA_035458265.1 Ornithinibacter sp.
CTGGGCGAGCTCGGGTACGCGCGCACCAGCCTGCGGGAGATCTCGCAGAACACCTCGTTCTCGCACGGCGTCCTGCACTACTACTTCCGCGACAAGAACGAGCTCATCACGTACTGCGTGCGCCGCTACAAGGAGCACTGCGTGACGCGCTACGACGAGATCGTCGAGCAGTCGAGCACCGCCCGCGAGCTCAGCGAGCGGATGGCCGACGCCCTGGTGTCCACCATGGTCGAGGACCTCAGCATGCACCGGCTCTGGTACGACCTCCGTGCCCAGGCGATGTTCGAGACGGCCCTGGCACCGACGGTCAGCGACCTCGACGCCCAGCTCGAGGCGATGATCTGGCGCGTCGTGGTGCGCCACGCCGAGCTGGCCGGCACCGAGCCCGCCCTGGACCGCACCACCACCTACGCCCTCTTCGACGGCATCTTCGAGAACGCCCTGATGCGCCACCTCGCCGGAGACCCGCTGGCTGCCAGCCGACTCCGTGACGGTGCCATCGAGCTCATGCCGCGGACGACGGCCTGACGTGAGCGCGGTCGTCCTCGGCGTCGGCATGGTGCCGTTCACGACGCCGCGCCTCAGCGCGCCGTACGACGAGCTCGCCGAGGGGGCCGTGCGGGCCGCACTGACGGATGCCGGGATCGGGCTCGCGGACGTGCAGCAGGTCTACGCCAGCTACGTCTACGGCGACTCCACCTGTGGTCAGCGGGCGCTGTACCGCGTCGGCGCCGTCGGCATGCCCGTGATCAACGTCAACAACAACTGCTCGTCCGGATCCTCAGCCCTCTTCCTCGCCCGGCAGGCCGTCGAGAGCGGGGCGGCCGACTGCGTGCTGGCTTTCGGGTTCGAGCAGATGCAGCGAGGAGCCTTGCGGTCCCGGTGGGACGACCGACCGGACCCGCTCGGTCGTTTCGCCGACGTGGCCGAGCAGGCCCAGGGCGCCCACGATGGCGTCCCGGTGGCGGCGCAGTACTTCGGTGGGGCCGGCCAGGCGTATGCCGACCGGTACGGCACGCGCCGTGAGACCTTCGCGCAGATCTCCGTGAAGTCGCGAAACCATGCCCGGCACAACCCGTTCGCGGTCTTCCGCCAGCCGGTCACCGTCGAGGAGGTGCTCGGCTCGGGCGAGGTGTTCGGGCCGCTGACCCGGCTGCAGTGCTGCCCGCCGAGCTGTGGTGCGGCCGCCGTGGTCGTCGCCTCACCCGAGGTGGCCTCGCGGTATCGCCCCGGAGCCCCGCAGGTGAGCATCCGCGCGCAGGCGATGACGACCGACACCGATGTGTCCTTCGATGCCACCGACCTCACCCGGCTCGTCGGCTACGACATGACGGCACGGGCCGCGAAGGCGGTGTACACGGCATCCGGCGTCGACCCCGGCGACGTCCCCGTCGTCGAGTTGCACGACTGCTTCAGCGCCAACGAGCTCATCAGCTACGAGGCCCTCGGCCTGACCCCGGAGGGGACCGCCGAGCAGTTCGTGATGGACGGCGAGAACACGTACGGCGGACGGGTCGTCACGAACCCGTCCGGCGGGCTGTTGTCCAAGGGCCATCCGCTGGGTGCGACGGGGCTGGCCCAGTGCAGTGAGCTCGTGTGGCAGCTGCGCGGACACGCCGGGGCCCGGCAGGTCGACGGGGCGCGGCTCGCCCTGCAGCACAACATCGGCCTCGGCGGTGCGGCGGTCGTGACGCTCTACGAACGTGCGGGCTGAGTGCCGCCGCCGAGCCAGGAGCACCTGAGCACCTGAGCCCCCTGTCGGTGTCGGCGCTGCAGTGATTTGATGAAGGATGGCGGTCATCAGGGTGCGCGTGTTCCGCACGTTCCCCGTACCCGGGGAGCCCGGCGTACCGGGTCGGAGCCGACGGTGAGCGTGGCCGTCGGGTCGCGCCACGAGGCCGGCGTCGCCCGCCTCGTCGACAGCTTCCGCGCCATCCCCGCGGGGGAGCAGGTGCGGTTGGCCAAGAAGACGTCGAACCTGTTCCGGTCACGGACCGCCACGTCCACGAAGGGCCTGGACACCTCCGACCTCACCGAGGTCATCTCGGTCGATCCGCAGGGCCGCACCGCTGACGTGCAGGGCATGTGCACCTACGAGCACCTCGTCGCTGCCACGCTGGGCCACGGGCTCACCCCGCTCGTCGTGCCGCAGCTGCGCACCATCACCCTCGGGGGAGCGGTGACCGGCCTCGGCATCGAGTCGGCGTCGTGGCGCAACGGGCTGCCGCACGAGTCGGTGCTCGAGCTGGACGTGCTCACGGGAGACGGCGAGGTGGTCACCGCCGACCCGGACACCCGGCATCCGGACCTGTTCTTCGGGTTCCCCAACTCGTACGGGACCCTGGGCTACGCCACCCGGCTGCGGATCGCCCTCGAGCCGGTCGGCGGCACGGTGTCGCTCCGCCACGTGCGCTTCCACGACGTCGACGCACTGGTCGAGGCGCTGGGGTCGGTCGTCGCCGCGGGAGAGCACAGCGGCGAGGCGGTCGACTACGTCGACGGGGTGCTGTTCTCCGCCACCGAGGGCTACCTCGTGCTCGGGCGGCGCACCGACGAGCCCGGGCCGACGAGCGACTACACCGGGGAGCACATCTACTACCAATCGATCCAGCACGACGGCCCGACCCCCCGCCGCGACCTGCTGACGACCCACGACTACCTGTGGCGCTGGGACACCGACTGGTTCTGGTGCTCACGGGCGTTCGGCGCCCAGAACGCACACCTGCGCCGGGTCTGGCCGAGGCGCTGGCTGCGCAGCAACGCCTACTGGCGACTCGTGGCACTCGACCGGCGGCTCGGTGTCGCCGACAGGCTGGAGGTGGCTCGCGGACGACCCCCGCGCGAGCGCGTCGTGCAGGACGTCGAGGTGCCGCTCGCCGCCACGGCGCAGTTCCTTCGGTGGTTCCTGCGCAAGGTGCCCATCGAGCCCGTCTGGCTCTGCCCGCTGCGGCTGCGCAGCGACCGCGCCTGGTCCCTGTACCCGCTGCGGCCCGGCGAGGTCTACGTGAACGTCGGCTTCTGGTCCACCGTGCCGATCGACGCGGCCGCAGGCCCTGCCGCCACCAACCGCCGGATCGAGCAGGAGGTCACGACCCTCGGTGGCCACAAGTCGCTGTACTCCGAGTCGTTCTACGACGAGGACGAGTTCGCCCGGCTCTACGGCGGCCCGGCGTATGCCGGGCTCAAGGCGCGCTGGGACCCCGACGGTCGGTTGCCCACCCTGTACGCCAAGGCCGTCGGTGGGGGCTGAACCGGCTCACGCCACACGTGGAAGGACATGACATGACCATCGCCGAGATCGTCGAGTCGGTCGTCGACGGCCCGCTGCCGCTGCGCCTCGTCGCCTACGACGGGTCCACCGTCGGTCCCGCCGACGCGCCGCGGGCACTCCATCTGCGCACGCCGCGCGCCGCGGCCTACCTCGCCACCGCGCCCGGCGACCTCGGGCTCGCCCGGGCCTACGTGGCGGGCGACCTCGTCCTGGAGGGAGTGCACCCCGGCGATCCCTACGACCTGCTCGTCGACATGGCCGGCGTGCGCTTCCGCCGGTTCACGGCAGCCGCCGCGATCGAGGCCGCGCGCACCCTCGGGGTGAGAGGGCTGACCCCCCCGCCCCCACCGCCGCAGGAGAACCTGCCCCGCTGGCGGCGCACCGCCGAAGGGCTGCGGCACTCGACACCGCGCGACGCTGCCGCGATCAGCCACCACTACGACGTCTCGAACCGCTTCTACGAGCTCGTCCTCGGGCCCTCGATGACCTACACGTGTGCCTGCTACCCCACGTCGGCCGCCACGCTCGAGGAGGCGCAGGACAACAAGTACCGCCTCGTCCTCGACAAGCTGGGGCTGCGGCCCGGTGACCGGCTGCTCGACATCGGGTGTGGCTGGGGTGGGATGGTCCGGTACGGCGCGCGCCACGGCATCCACGTGGTCGGGGTGACGCTGTCGCGCCAGCAGGCGACCTGGGCCCAGGAGGCGATAGCGGCCGACGGGCTGGGTGAACTCGCCGAGGTGCGCCACAGCGACTACCGCACGGTCACCGCGACCGGCTTCGACGCCGTCTCCTCGATCGGCCTCACCGAACACATCGGGGTGCGGCAGTACCCGGCCTACTTCGGCTGGGTCCGCGGCCGCCTGCGGCCCGGGGGCCTGTTCCTCAACCACTCCATCACGCGTCCGCACAACCGCCACCAGGAGATCGGCCCGTTCATCGACCGCTACGTCTTCCCCGACGGCGAGCTCACCGGGTCCGGCCGGATCATCACCGAGGCCCAGGACGCCGGGCTGGAGGTGCTCCACGAGGAGAACCTGCGTGAGCACTACGCGCTGACCCTCGCGCAGTGGGGTCGCAACCTCGTGGAGCACTGGGACGAGTGCGTCGCCGAGGTCGGCGAGGGAACGGCGCGCGTCTGGGGCCTCTACATGGCGGGGTCGCGGCTGGGCTTCGAGCGCGGCGAGGTCCAACTGCACCAGGTGCTCGCGCTGCACCCCCGTGACGACGGGTCGACCGGGCTGCCGCTGCGTCCGTGGTGGGGCGCCTGAGCGTCAGGTGCGCGGTGTGGCGGTCCCCACGGTCGCCAGGCCGTCCCAGACCAGGGCCGTGAGCTGGTCGGCCAGCTCGTCGCTGCTCGGACCGGTCGCTGCGCCGCCCGCCGCCATCCAGGCGTCGGCCGTCGCTCGCACCATGCCGACGAGGGCGACGCCCCACAGGTGGGACGTCTCGCTGGCGACCGAGGCGCCGCGCTGCTGCGGGGAGCCGCTCGCCAGCCCTCCGGCGACGAGATCGGCCACGTGGGCCGCGATCCGGCCGGTCATGCCGGCCGCCACGTCGCCGTCGGGACGTTCGCCGGGCGGCACGATCGGGGCGTTGACGATGAAGCGGTAGACCTGCGGGTCGTCCTCGACCAGGTGCAGGTAGGCGGCGATGACGCCCCTGATGACCGCCCGCCCGCCCGGGACGACCGCCCGCCCGCCTGCGACGGCCGCCCCACCCCCCTCCGGCGCCGGGTCACCAGCGGCGCGGGTCAGGTCACGGATGATCGTCGCGTCGACGCGCTCCGCGACGGCGGTGTACAGGCCCGCCCGGTCGGTGAAGTGCCGGTAGAACACGGTCTTGGAGGTGCGGGCGGTCGCCGCCACCTCGTCCATCCCGACGCGGGCGCCGTGGGTCCGGATCGCGAGCAGCGTCGCCTCGACGAGCTCGCTGCGTCGTGCGAGGCGATGCTCGTCCCAGCGCGAGCTGCGCCCGTCGGGCGATGACTCGGTCACATCCATGGCCGGACGCTAGCAGAAACCGGCAGTACCTGTTACCTTCCGTACCGGGTACCTCCTCCGTGAGCTGCCCGCTGCCCGCAGCATCGACGCACAAGGAGTCCCCCCGGTGACCACACCCCGCCGCGCCGCCGTCCTCGGTGGCAACCGCATCCCCTTCGCACGTCAGTTCGGCGCCTACGCGGAGGCTGCCAACCAGGACATGCTCACCTCGGCCGTCGAGGGCCTCGTCGCCCGCCACGGCCTCGCGGGGGAGCGGCTCGGGGAGGTCGTCGCGGGTGCCGTCATCAAGCACAGCCGCGACTTCAACCTCACCCGCGAGGCGGTGCTCGGGTCGAGCCTGTCGCCCGCCACGCCGGCCTACGACGTCACGCAGGCATGCGGCACCGGGCTCGAGGCGACCATCCTCGTCGCGAACAAGATCGCCCTGCGCCAGATCGAGTCGGGCATCGCCGGTGGGGTGGACTCGGCCTCCGACGCGCCGGTCGTCGTCACCGAGAAGCTGCGGCGCAAGCTGCTGCGCCTGAACCGGGCCAAGACCTCGGGCGACCGCGCCAAGGCGGCCCTGGCCTTCCGCCCCACCGACGTCGGCGTCTCGGTGCCGGCCAACACCGAGCCACGAACCGGCCTGTCGATGGGTGAGCACATGGCGCTCACCGCCACGCAGTGGGGCGTCACCCGCGAGGCGCAGGACGAGCTCGCGCTCGCCAGCCATGCCAACCTCGCCGCCGCCTACGACCGGGGCTTCTTCGACGACCTCATGACCCCCTACCTCGGGCTCACCCGCGACCAGAACCTGCGCCCCGGCTCCACGCTGGAGAAGCTGGGTGCACTCAAGCCCGCCTTCGGGAAGGGGGAGGGCGCCACGATGACGGCCGGCAACTCCACCCCGCTCACCGACGGGGCCTCCGCCGTGCTCCTCGGCTCGCCGGAGTGGGCCGCGGCCCACGGCCTGGAGCCACTCGCGTGGTTCGTCGACGGCGAGACCGCCGCGGTCGACTACGTGACCGGGGACGAGGGCCTGCTCATGGCTCCGTCCTATGCCGTGCCGCGTCTGCTCGCCCGTCACGGGCTCACCCTCCAGGACTTCGACCTCTACGAGATCCACGAGGCCTTCGCCGCGACCGTGCTGTCGACCCTGGCCGCCTGGGAGGACGAGGACTTCTGCCGCGACCGCCTCGGGCTGGACGCACCCCTCGGGGCGATCGACCGCAGCCGCCTCAACGTCGCCGGCTCGTCACTGGCGGCCGGGCACCCGTTCGCCGCGACCGGAGGCCGCATCGTCGCCACCCTGGCCAAGCTGCTCCACGAGAGGGGCACCGGCGCGCGCGGTCTGATCTCGATCTGCGCCGCTGGTGGGCAGGGTGTCGTCGCGATCCTCGAGGCGGCCTGAGATGGGCCACCGTGACGGCTACACGGCCTTCGTCTCCTCGGGGTTCGGCAAGAGGATCTCGACCACCCTCGGCCTGCCGCAACCCGTTGCGCTGCGGCGTCACGTCCCGGGCCGTCCCCTCGTCGACGGCCCGGTGCTCGTCGGCGGCCACGGCACCACGCCGGCGCTGACCGTCCTTCGTGACGAGCTGGGTTCAGCGGGCGCCACGCTCGTCGACGAGCTGCCCGACGAGGGCCGACTCGGCGGCGTCATCGTCGACCTGTCCGCCGCGAGCACCCCCACCGACCTCGAGGCGCTGCGGGCCACGCTCGGCCCGGCCCTGAAGCGCCTCGGACGTTGCGCTCGTGTCGTCGTCATCGGCGCCGACCCGGCATCCGCCGGCACGGCCGCACGGCGGGCCACCCAGCGCGCGCTCGAGGGCGCGACCCGCTCGGTGGCCAAGGAGCTTCGCGCCGGCGCGACCGCAAACCTCGTGCTCCTCACCCCGGGATCGGAGGCGGCAGCGCTCGGGACGGTCGTGTTCCTGCTCTCGGCCCGCTCGGCGTACGTCGACGGCCAGGTCTTTCGCGTCGGTGAGCCCAGGGCAACCCACCCCGTGGATGCCGGCGCACCCCTGGCCGGGAAGGTCGCCGTCGTCACCGGCGCGGCCCGCGGAATCGGCGCCGACATCGCCCGTACCCTCGCCCGTGACGGCGCGACGGTCGTGTGCGTCGACGTGCCGAGCGCCGGCGCGTCACTGGCGAAGGTCGCCAACGCCATCGGTGGCTCGGCCCTCCAGGCCGATGTCACGTCCCCGGATGCCGGAGCCCGCATCATGGGTCACGCCCGCACCCGTCACGGCGGGCTGGACATCGTCGTGCACAACGCCGGAATCACGCGCGACAAGCTGCTCGCGAACACCGACGCCGACCGGTGGGGCTCGGTGCTCGCCGTCAACCTCGGGTCGATCCTGGCGATGAACGAGTCGTTCCTGGCCAAGGACGGCCTTCGGGACGGCGGGCACGTCGTGCTCGTGTCCTCGATCGCCGGCATTGCCGGCAACCGGGGGCAGGCGAACTACGCGGCATCCAAGGCTGGTGTCATCGGCCTCGTGGACGCCTACGCGGCTGACAAGGGCCTCCGCCGACGGGGGATCACCGCCAACGCGGTGGCGCCGGGTTTCATCGAGACGGAGATGACGGCGCGCATGCCCTTCACGACCCGCGAGCTCGGCCGGCGCCTGAACAGCCTGGCCCAGGGTGGGCTGCCGGTCGACGTCGCCGAGACGATCGCCCACTTCGCCTCCGACGCCCAGGGCGGGCTCAACGGCAACGTCGTCCGCGTGTGCGGTCAGAGCCTGCTCGGGGCCTGACATGCCGCTCGAGACCCTGTCCGGGATGCCGTCGACCGCGTCCCTGCTCGCCCGGGCCGTGCTCACCTCACGGGGACGCCACGGGGACAGCGTGCCGAACCGCACCCTCGTCGTCGAGGACGTGCGGGTGGACCGCGCACGGCTGGCCGCGTACCAGCGACTGACCGGGTACGCCGTCGGCGACACCCTGCCGCAGCCGTACCCGTGGGTGCTGGCGTTCCCGGTGCAGACGGCCCTCATGGTCCGGCGCGACTTCCCGATGGCGCTGTTCGGGATGGTGCACCTCGAGAACCGGGTCACGACGCACCGCCCCCTGGATGCCGCCGACCCGCTGATGCTCTCGGCGACGGCCGGCGTGGTCCGCCCCCACCGGCGTGGCCGGACCGTCGACGTCCGCCTCGAGGCGCGGGTCGGCGGCGACCTCGTGTGGGAGTGCGTCAGCGTCTACCTCAGCCGCGGTTCGGGTGATGAGGACGCCCCCCGAGGTGAGGGGCCGCCATCGGCGCCGGAGGGCTCGGCGGTGGCCCGCTGGCGCCTGCCCGAGGACCTCGGTCGGTCGTATGCCGGGGTGTCGGGCGACGTCAACCCCATCCACCTCCACCCGCTGAGCGCCAAGGCGATGGGGTTCCCACGCCACATCGCCCACGGTATGTGGACGTGCGCCCGAACCCTCGCGGCGCTCGGGCGCACCTCACTCGGGCCGTCGACGAGCCGGGTGTGGTTCACCACGCCGGTGTTCCTGCCGAGCACCGTCGAGCTCGTCGTCGCGCACGAGGGCTCGCACACCGTCGCGGCCCTGCGCTCGGCCAAGGACCCCGACAGGACCCACCTGGTGCTGACCCTCGACGGCTGACCGACACGTCCGATTCCCCGTCACGCGTCGGGACGTCACGGTCACTGGCCAGCATGCCGTTGCCCCGAGCACCTCGCCGGAATGCCGGATCGCTATGGTCGGGGGATGGTCAGCCGCGAGAGCGAGATCGGCGACGCGCGCGGACTGCCGAGCCGGGTTCGCGCGACCCTCGGGGGGTGGGCCTCGGCCGTTCGTGCTGCCCTGACCACCCCGGGCGTCGAGCGGGCCGAGGGCCTGCTCATGCTCAAGGCGGCGGTGGCGACCGTGCTCGCCTGGCAGCTCGCCGTCCACCTGCTCGACAGCCCGACACCCTTCTACGCGCCGATGGCCGCCCTGCTCGTCGTCGACCGCACGATGGTCCGCTCGATCGGGGCCAGCGCCCGACGCGTGGCCGCGGTCATCCTCGGGATGAGCATCGCCTGGCTCGTCGGGTCGCTGGTCGGGGTGACGTGGTGGTCGATGGTCCCCGTCATGATGGCCGCGCTCCTCATCGCACGGTGGCCGCTCCTGGGCGACCACGGCATCCAGGTGCCCTCGATGGCCCTCCTGTCGCTGCTCACCGTGAAGGGCACCGACACCGACTTCACCTACCTCACCATCGTCGAGACGGTGCTCGGTGGCATCGTCGGGGTCGCGGTCAACGCCGTCGTGCTGGCGCCCATGCACCTCGAGGAGCCCCGCGACGCGCTGCGCGACCTGACGACGCGGGTTCAGGACCTGCTCAAGGACATGGCGCGAGGGCTTCGCGAGGGCTTCGACGCAGACCGGGCCCGCGGGTGGTACGAGACCGCGACCGACCTCGGTGACCGGGTGCCCGAGGTGCTCAGCGTCGTCGAGACGGGACGCGAGAGCACCCGCTTCAACTGGCGGCACCGCCTGCGCCCGGCACGGATCGACTGGGACGGCTACACGCGCACGGTGGAGGCCGTTCGGCGGTCGCAGTGGCAGGTGGGGAGCATCGCCCGCACGCTCGTCGACGCCGCGGACGAGGCGGCCCGGCATCCGGCGCCGTCGGCGAGCTGGCTCGAGGACTACGCCGGGGTGCTCGACGAGGTCGGTGACGCGATCTCCGACTTCGGAGTGTGGACGCAGGAGTCCCGGGAGGCGGTGGAGCAGCACGTCCACCACGCGCTGGAGACCCTCGACGAGCTCAGTGAACAGGTGCGCGTGACCCCGCTCGACGACCCTCGCGCCTGGCCCACCTACGGCGCCCTCGTGCTGGAGGCGGAGCGTCTGGCGCGAGAGCTGCACGAGAGCAACTCCGACGCGTCGGTGCCCACGGACACCGGCCCGATCCGCACCCCGCTCGCCGAGACGGTGCCCGCGGTCGCGCAGCTGCAGCAGCAGATCGAGCAGGTACCCCTCGTGGGGGAGCACCTTCCGCGGATCATCGAGCAGGTGGCCGGGCGGCCGCCGGATCCGGGTCCACCCGCGGTCCCGCCCCCGGCACCGCCCCCGGCATCGCCGCCGGTTGACGGTGAGGGCTCAGCACCCCGGTCGTGACGGCCACCCCCAGCAGCAGTACCGCACCGCCCACCGCCTCCCAGGTGTTCGGGACCTCGCCCTGCACGAGCCACGCCGTGCTCAGCCCGACGACCGGGACGAGCATGGCGAAGGGGACGACCGCGGCAGCCGGGTGCCGAGCCAGCAGGGTGTTCCAGATGCCGTAGCCGACGAGGGACGCGAGCCAGGCGGTGTACAGGGTCGAGAGCACCGCCGGGACGGTGGGGTGGGTGAGGGCGTGGGCGACCGCCTGCGGCCCGTCGACCACGAGCGAGAGCGCGAACAGCGGCAGGGGCACGACCGTCGCGGACCAGACCATCAGGGACAGGCCGGCGGCGAGGCCGCCGCGGTCGTGGGCGTCGGTGCCGGGTCGTGGTGTCGCGGGAGGGACATGGGCAACCGCCCTGCGGGCTGCGACGTTTCCGATGGCCCAGGAGGTGGCCGCCGCCACGACGAGCACCAGACCCAGGGCGGGGGTGGCCGCCGAGCGACCCAGGGCGACCACGCACAGTCCGACGACGCCGACGACCACCCCCACCACCTGGGTACGGCTGGGCCGCTCCCGCAGCGCGAGTGCGGCGATGAGGACGGTCACCACGACCTGCGCCTGCAGCACGAGCGAGGCGAGTCCGGCCGGCATCCCCACGGCGAGAGCGGTGTACAGCAGGGCGAACTGGCCCAGACTCATGAACACTCCGACGGCCATCACGTCGCGCCAGTCCAGGTGGGGTCGCGGCACGAGGAAGAGCGCCGGCACGAGCACCACGACGAACCTGATCGCGACGAAGAGCGTCGGGGGGACGTCACCGAGCCCGAGGTCGATGACGACGAAGTTGGCACCCCAGATCACGGCGACGAGCACGGCGAGGACAACCTGGCGGCGTGGCACCAGACCATCCTGCCGACCTG
The DNA here is from genome assembly GCA_035458265.1 of Ornithinibacter sp. Lineage (GTDB taxonomy): Bacteria > Actinomycetota > Actinomycetes > Actinomycetales > Dermatophilaceae > Fodinibacter. The sequence continues at coordinate 11,281 of DATIAB010000088.1, forward strand.
GACCGTGAAGCACCAGCAACGCATGTGCAGCCATATCGGTAGCATCTCTTCATGATCGATCTCGTCGCGGTCGAGTCGCTCGTGGCCGTCGAGCGGTGCGGCAGCGTCGTCGGCGCCGCCGAGGAGCTGGGGTTCACCCCGTCCGCGGTGTCCCAGCAGGTCAAGCGGCTCGAACGTCAGGTCGGCGTGCCCCTGCTCGACCGGGCCGGCCGAGGAGTGGTGCTCACGGCGGCGGGGCGGCGGCTGGTCGACGAGGGACGGGTGCTCAGTGCGCAGGTGGAAGGGCTGCGGTCGCGACTGCAGGGGGAGGGCGGGCGACCGTCCGGCTTGTTGCGCCTGGCCGCCTTCTCGACGGCCGTGCGCGGGATCGTGCCGCCGATGCTGGCGGCGCTGCGGACGAGTGCCCCCGACCTCGACGTCGTCGTGCACGAGGTGGAGCCGTGGGATGCCGTGGCTGAGGTCGCGGCCGGCCGCACCGACTTGGCGGTCGTGCACCGCTGGGAGGGCATGCGCTTCCATGTTCCGCCGACCGTGCGCGGAGAGTCGGTGCTGACGGACGTCGCGGACGTCCTCGTGCACGTCGACGACCCACTGGCTTCCCGACCCTTCGTGACGCCGACCGACCTCCTGACCCGGCCATGGGTCTCCACGCCGGAGGGCACGATCTGTCACGAGTGGTTCAGCCACATGTTCGCCGCCACCGAGGACCCACCGCGGGTGGACTTCCGCTGCGTCGAGTTCGCCTCGCAGGTGGAGCTCGTCGCCCACGGCCTCGCCGTGGCCCTCGTGCCGCGACTCGGGCGGGGCAGACTGCCCGACTCGGTCGTCGCGGTCCGCGTGCTCGACCCGGTGCCGACGCGGCGGGTCGACGTGCACTGGCGAGCCTCGATGGGGGAGTCGCCCGCCGTCGCTGCGGTGCGCCGGGCCCTTCGAGAGGTGGCCGGGCGATGACCGGTGCTCCGGTGGTTTCCGGTGGCCACGAGGCGCCGTCTGCGGAGTACCTGGCGCTCGATGACGACGAGCAGGTCGAGGCGCTTCGGGTGGCGGCCCTTCAAGCCTGCGACGGGTTCGGGCTGTCCGTGCGCGGCCTCTCTCTCGTCCTGCACGCCTACAACACGACCTTCCGCCTCGACACCGATGACGGTCGCTCGCTCGCCCTGCGGGTCAACACCAACTCCCACAGCGCGCCCGAGCACATCGTCGCCCAGCAGGAGTGGCTGCACGCCATCGCCACCCAGACGCCCGTCCGCGTGCCGGACCCCCTGCGAACGCCCGACGGCCGGTGGTCCGTCGAGGTGGAGTGCCCGCCCTGGGGAGCACCGCTGCGGGCCACGGTGGCTTCCTGGCTGGACGGTGAGGACGTGGGCACCTGCGACGAGGACCAGGGACGAGCCCTCGGCGAGGCGATGGCGCTGCTGCACGACCACGCCCTGCGCTTCGAGGTGCCTCCGGGAGGTGCCCTGCCGGTCCACGACCACCCCCTGTGCGGCGACGAGGACCTCCTGACCGGTCATCCCGACCTCCCTCGTGGTGGTGCGAGGGTCATCGCGTCCGCCCTCGACGAGCTGACCACCGTCTGCGCGGCGGCCCACGACCTCGGGCCCGCGATCGTGATCCACGCCGACCTGCACGGCGCGAACCTCAAGTGGCTGGACGGGCGGCTGTCGGTGTTCGACGTCGACGACTGCGGTATCGGCGTCCCGGCCCTCGACCTGGCCATCGCGACCTTCTACCTGCGCTCCGGAGAGCCCGCCGACGCGGCCGTGGAGGCCGCGGTGCGGGACGGGTACGCCGGCATCCGGCCGCTTCCCGAGATCGACCCGGCGCACTTCGAGGCACTCGTCGCCGCCCGCCAGCTGCTGCTGGCCAACAGCCTGCTCACGAGTGCGACGGCCGGGCTGCGCGCCGAGGCCGTGGACTACCTCGGGGTCACGGTCGACCGGCTGCTGCAGTGGCGGGCGACCGGACGGTTCAGCCGGGGGGCCGCCGCCGGGAGGTAAGGCGTTCGCGGCATGCGCGCGCCGATCGATACGCTGGTGCGTGCGACCTCGACGGGTCGCGAAACCCCACCCACCAGGAGTGCCACGCCCATGTCTGCCCAGATCACCGTCCACGTCGCCGACACGCAGCGATCGGTGGCCGAGGGCACGACCGCGGGCGACCTCTTCGAGGGGGACCGGGCGGTGCTCGTCGCGCGCGTCGACGGTGAGCTGCGCGACCTGGCCCACGTCCTGCTCGGCGGGGAGCACGTGGAGCCGGTGACGGCAGCCGAGCAGGACGGGCTCGACGTGCTGCGGCACTCGGCGGCCCACGTGCTGGCGCAGGCCGTGCAGGAGGTGCACCCCGACGCGCGCCTGGGCATCGGCCCGCCGATCCGCGACGGGTTCTACTACGACTTCGACGTCCGGACGCCGTTCACCCCCGAGGACCTGAAGGCCCTCGAGAAGGTCATGCAGCGCATCATCAACGAGGGCCAGACCTTCCACCGCCGCGAGATCTCGGACGACGATGCCCTCGTCGAACTGGCCGGGGAGCCCTACAAGTGCGAGCTCATCGGCCTCAAGGGTGGCGCGTCCCAGGATGCCGCGGAGGGCGCCTCCGTCGAAGTCGGCGGAGCCCAGCTGACGATCTACGACAACGTGCGCCGCGACGGCAGCCGGGCCTGGGGCGACCTGTGCCGCGGCCCCCACGTGCCGTCGACCAAGGTGCTCGGCAACGCGTTCAAGCTGATGCGCAGCGCCGCCGCCTACTGGAGGGGCTCGGAGAAGAACCCGCAGCTGCAACGCGTGTACGGCACGGCCTGGCCGACCAAGGCCGACATGGTGGCCTACCTCGACCGGCTGGCCGAGGCCGAGAAGCGCGACCACCGCAAGCTCGGGGCCGAGCTCGACCTGTTCAGCTTCCCCGACGAGATCGGGTCGGGACTGCCGGTGTTCCACCCCAAGGGCGGCATCATCAAGCGCGAGATGGAGGACTACGTCCGCCGTCGCCACATCGAGGAGGGCTTCGAGTACGTCGGGACGCCCCACATCGCCAAGGAGGGGTTGTTCCACACGTCGGGACACCTGCCGTACTACGCCGACGGGATGTTCCCGGCTCTCGACGTCGACTCGGGCCCCTACCGCCTCAAGGCGATGAACTGCCCGATGCACAACCTCATCTACCGCTCGCGTGGCCGCTCGTACCGCGAGCTGCCGCTGCGGCTCTTCGAGTTCGGATCGGTCTACCGCAACGAGAAGTCGGGCGTCGTGCACGGCCTGACCCGCGTGCGCGGCTTCGCCCAGGACGACTCGCACTCCTACGTCACCGCCGAGCAGGCGCCGGCGGAGATCAAGCACCTCCTCGACTTCTGCCTGGGGCTGTTCCGCGACTTCGGCCTCGACGACTTCTACCTCGAGCTGTCCACGCGCGACGAGACGGGTGAGAAGAAGGACAAGTTCATCGGCTCCGACGAGCAGTGGGCCATCGCCACCGGAGTCCTCGAGGACGTGTGTCGCGAGTCGGGCCTCGACCTCGTCGCCGACCCGGGTGGCGCGGCGTACTACGGACCCAAGGTGTCGGTGCAGGCGCGCGACGCCATCGGCCGCACGTGGCAGATGTCGACGATCCAGTACGACTTCAACCAGCCGGAGCGATTCGGCCTCGAGTACCAGGCGTCGGACGGATCACGTCAGCAGCCCGTGATGATCCACTCGGCGAAGTTCGGCTCGATCGAGCGGTTCATCGGTGTGCTCGTCGAGCACTACGCGGGTGCCTTCCCGGTGTGGCTGAGCCCTGTGCAGGTGCTCGGAGTGCCCGTCGCAGAGGAGTTCAACGACTACCTCTGGGACGTGCTCTCGCAGATGAAGGCCGTGGGCATCCGCGTCGAGCTCGACGAGAGCGACGACCGCTTCCCGAAGAAGATCCGCAACGCGAGCAAGGCCAAGGTGCCCTACGTCCTCATCGCGGGGGAAGACGACCGGTCGGCCGGCGCCGTGTCCTTCCGCTACCGCGACGGCTCGCAGAAGAACGGCGTCCCGGTCGCGGAGGCGATCGCCGAGATCACGGCCGCGATCACCGACCGACGCCAGGTCTGACCACCTGCCGCCAGCTCTGCAGACCCCTCACCCACCCCTCGTCACACCTGTCACTCGACACGCCGCGCGACACGCCGAGGCGGGAAACTCCTGTGGGTTTCTTCGCGAAAGGCCTTGCGGGGCACTGCTTCCCGGGCGTAGAACTATCCCACTGCACCACGCAAGTGGCGGCAGGGACCGAGAGAAGAACGCACATCAGACCGAGCGGTTCGCCGCACGGAGTCACCCGGTGATGAGGGTGAGAGGTGAGCGGAGACATCTCGTGAGACGCGGAGCATCACGCCGAGTCCCCCGAGGCCCCGGGAACTCATACTTCCCGGGGCCTCACCCTGTGCAGGGGTGACGGGGTGGCGTGGCGGCTGTCGGGATGCCGTCGGCCGCTTGTCGTGCGCGGAGGGCCGTTGCCGGGGTGAGGGGCACACGGATGAGCCATGCTGGGCCCATGGACAGCGAGGGTCTGGAGAACTCGGGCTGGCGGGTGCGTGAGGCACGGCCCGCTGACGCGTTCTCCATCGGGGCGCTGCACATCCAGAACGAGCGCGAGCTCGGCCACACGGTGCCAGCAGGGTTTCTCGACGAGTTCGCCGAGGCCTGGCTTCGCGACTCGGCGCGGCGCACGTGGCTCGCCGAGGAGGCACGGGGGCGCCCGCTCGGGGTGCTGCACGGCACGCGCGTGCAGCGACTGCCCAGTGCGCACCGCCCCGCCGACGCGTGGTTCCACGTCAGCCTGGTGTTCGTGAGCGTCGACGCGCGGGGCCGGGGCATCGGCGAGCGGCTCCTGCAGGGCCTCATCGACTGGGCCGAGCGTGACGGCGTGAGCCAGCTGCAGCTCACCGCCGTGCCGGAGGCCCGCACCCTGTACGAACGGTTCGGGTTCGGGCCACCGTCCGAGCGCCTCATGGAGCGGGAGCTCCGGCGGCGTCCGCGGTGATCCTCTACGACGTCGGCGTGACCGTCGTCGACGCCGCGCTCGGCATCCTCACCCGCCGCGAGCACCGACACGTCGAGCGGGTCCCGGCATCCGGGGCCGTGGTCGTGGTGTCCAACCACCTGTCCGTCTCGGACCCGCTCGTGCTGGCCAGCGCCCTGCGCCGGGCCGGACGTCAGGGCACGTTCCTCGTCATGGCCGAGGCGTTCGCCTGGCCCGGTGTGGGCTGGCTGCTTCGACGCACGGGCCAGATCTCGGTGCGCCGCGACAGCGACCCGTCGGCCGCCCTCCAGCCGGCCCTCGATGCCCTCGACCGCGGCTGGGCGGTCGCGATCTACCCCGAGGGCAGGATCACGACCGAGCCCGACTACCGCCCCATGTCGGTCGCGAGGACAGGAGCGGTGCGGCTGGCCCTGACCGCCGACTGCCCGATCGTTCCGGTCGCGCAGTGGGGCGCCCACCGGCTCCTCACGCGAGAGGGCACGTCCTCACTGGTCCGGCCGCTGCGATGGCTCGGACGGTTGCGCCCGGGCCGGCTCTCGCGGCGTCCGACCGTGGTCGTCTCGGTGGGGGAGCCCATCACCCCGGCGCAGCTGCGCTCCCGGGTGGCCGACCCCGAGGACCTGCGGCAGATGACGGCAGCCGTGATGGACGAGCTGCGTGACCTGCTGGCCGAGATCGCCGCCGAGGACCTGCCCGACCTGCGTGGCTAGGGTGTCGCGCATGAACGCTGCCACCGTCCCCTCCCGCGGAGTCCTCGTCACCGGGGCATCGCGCGGCGTCGGTGCCGCCGTCGCCCGCGCGTTCGCCGAGAACGGGGACCGGGTCGTGGTCCACCACCGCAGCGCCGACTCGCTCGACCGAGCCGCCGCCGTGCTCGCCGGCCTGCCCGGGGTCGGACACGCGGTGGTCGCCGCGGACCTCGCCGACCCGGATGCCGTGGCGCACCTCGCGAAGGAGGCGGCCTCCGCGCTCGGCCGGGTCGACGTCCTCGTGAACAACGCCGCGATGATCGTGCCACCCCCTGCCGGCGCCGACGGGAGCCGCCGCGGCGACCACCCCCTGGAGCACACCACGTACGAGGACTGGGTGCAGATCTGGCAGCGCACCCTCGCCACGAACCTGCTCGGACCGGCCAACCTCACGTGGTGCGTGGCCCGGCAGATGATCGACCGGGCTCCGGCCGACGGGGTGCCGGTGGGGCGCATCGTCAACGTCGGGTCGCGCGGGGCCTATCGCGGAGAGCCGGACATCCCTGCCTACGGGGCGAGCAAGGCCGGGCTGCACGCGTTCGGCCAGTCGATGGCGCAGCGGCTGGCGCCGCACGGCATCGCCGTCACGAGCATCGCCCCGGGGTTCATCGAGACCGAGATGGCCGGCGCCGCCCTGGAGGGCGAGGCCGGGGAGGCCACCCGGGCGCAGAGCCCGTTCCACCGCGTGGCCACGCCGCAGGAGGTCGCGGCCGCCGTGCTGGCCCTCGCGTCACCGGGAGCGGAGTGGGCATCGGGCGCCGTGCTCGACTTCAACGGCGCGAGCCACCTGCGCTAGGTGTGAGCCCGACGCGTCAGGAGGCGGCCAGCATCGACGTCATCCGCGCGACCTCGACGCGCTGGTCGGCGTCGACGCCTCGCGCGAACTGCCCGACCCAGAGGTCCTGACCCCCGTCTGGCCGGGAGAACAGGTCGTTCACCATCGCTATGGCACCTGAGTGGTGGGCGATCATCGAGCTGAGGAACAGCTCGTCGAAGTCGCTGCCCCGTGCCGCCGCCAGGGCGGCCATCTGCTCGTCGGTCAGCATCCCGGGCATCAGGGCCGAGCCGTCCCCTCCGTGACGGCTGTGGTCGTCGGGGGGCAGTGGTCCCTGGTCCTCGAGCCAGGCCTCGAGCTGGGCGACCTCGTCACGCTGCGAGATCTCCATCCGCTCGGCCAGCAGCTTCACGTCGGCGCTCGCGTCGTTGGTCCGGGCCAGCGCCGTCATCTGCAGCGCCTGTTGATGGTGGGGCACCATGTCCCGCACGAAGGCGATGTCGCTCTCACTCGCGTCCGGGGTGTCCGCCAGGTCGTCGAGGTCGTCGGCGCCCAGGGTGCGGTTGGGCTCACCGGGGGCGCCGAGCTGGACGACCGGTGAGGTGCTGGTGGGGCCCGGGGTGGCCTCGCTGCTCGCGTCGGAGGTGCACCCGGACAGCAGGAGCGGCAGTGCCAGGGCGGCTGCCGCGGTGGCCGCGCGCGGGTTCATCAGTCCTCCAGAAGTCTTGACGTTGTGACCTGAGTCACGGCAGTGTCTCATCAGCGCCCTGATCGCCACACCGTGAGCCGGTTCCGGGCGCGGACGGACATCCCGCCCGACGACCCGGAGGTTCGACGATGAGTCCTCGACACAGTTCCCTGACCCGGTCCCTGGCGCTGCTGGCCGCCGCGGCGGCAGCCGTGGTCCTCCCCGTCGCCACGGCGTCGGCCGAGGACGACCCGCGGGTCGGGCTGGCGCCCGGCTACCTCCCGTGGACGTCGGCGCAGAGCAACGTCGAGCTGCTCGACAACGACCCGCGGGTGGCGCCGTTCGACGCGCCCCCGGGCAACTTCGGCTTCGTCAACTCCGACCTGGCGTTCACCGGCGACAACGCCATCGTCGGCAACTTCAACGGCTTCCAGGTCTACGACCTCGACGACCCGTCGAACCCCGAGCTGCGCAGCTCGTTCGTCTGCCCAGGCGGCCAGGGTGACGTCTCCGTCTACGGCGACCTGCTGTTCATGTCGGTCGAGGAGACCCGCGGCCGCATCGACTGTGGCACCCAGGGGGCGAGCGGCAGCGTGAACCCCGATCGGTTCCGGGGGGTGCGCATCTTCGACATCAGCGACATCGACAACCCTGTGCAGCTGCCGGGTGTGCAGACGTGCCGCGGCTCGCACACCCACACGATCGTCTCCGACCCCGACGACCCGGCGAACGTCTACGTCTACAACTCCGGCACCTCCGGAGTGCGGTCACCGCTCGAGCTGGCGGGCTGCGAGAACGCGGCGCTGACGACGAGTCCCGTGACGTCGGGCAACCCGACGCAGTGGCGGATCGACGTCATCAGGGTGCCGCTCGCCGCTCCCCAGACGGCGGCGGTCGTCAGCCAGCCGCGGATCTTCACCGACCCGGCGACCGGCGCGTTCAACGGCCTCCAGAACGCCCTGTCCGGTGCGTTGCACCCGTCGGGAACCGCGTACTCCCCGCTCCCCAACACCAACACCTGCCACGACGTCACGGCGTTCCCGGCCAAGCAGCTCGTCGCCGGCGCGTGCCAGGGCAACGGCATCCTGCTCGACGTGAGCGACCCGGTGAACCCCGTTCGCCTCGACGCCGTGGCCGACCCGAACTTCTCCTACTGGCACTCGGCCACGTTCAACAACGACGGCACGAAGGTCATCTTCACCGACGAGTGGGGTGGCGGCACCTCGGCCCGCTGCCGGGTGACCGACCAGCCGGAGTGGGGCGCGAACGCGCTCTTCGACATCGAAGGCACCCAGCTGGAGTTCGCGAGCTACTACAAGATGCCCGCGGTCCAGACGGTCAACGAGAACTGCGTCGCTCACAACATGTCGCTGGTGCCGGTGCCAGGACGCGACATCTTCGTGCAGGCCTGGTACCAGGGCGGGCTGTCGGTCGTCGACTTCAGCGACACCGACAACCCGGTGGAGCTGGCGTACTACGACCGCGGCCCGATCAACTCCCCGTTCCCGATCCCCGACCCGACCAACCCCAACCGGATCAACCTCGGTGGGTTGTGGTCGACCTACTGGTACAACGGCTACGTCTACGGCACGGAGATCGCGCGCGGGTTCGACACCTTCGGCCTGGTGCCGAGCGAGATGTTGTCCGAGAACGAGCTCGCGGCGGCCGCCGAGGT
>DATIAB010000089.1:0-3194 GCA_035458265.1 Ornithinibacter sp.
TACGGCGCCCGGTGCCGACCGGGAGCCCGACGCGGCCCCGAACGCCTCGCCGTCGCCGTCGGCGTCGGTACCCGCAGAGTCGTCCTCGCCACCGCCGCCTCGGCGGTCCCCGGCCGTGCGGCCCGGCGACCTCCCCCGAGGACGTCGGTCGGGGCGAGGTGCCCTGCCCCGTGCATGCGACCGCGGCCAACCCCGCACAGAGCAGGGCGGCCGCGGTACGCATCGCGTGACGCGTCAGTCCAGGTAGTCGCGCAGGACCTGCGAGCGGCTGGGGTGCCGCAGCTTGGACATCGTCTTGGACTCGATCTGGCGGATCCGCTCGCGGGTCACGCCGTAGACCTTGCCGATCTCGTCCAGGGTCTTGGGCTGGCCGTCGGTGAGGCCGAAGCGCATGGACACCACGCCGGCCTCGCGCTCGGAGAGCGTGTCGAGCACCGCGTGCAGCTGCTCCTGGAGCAGGGTGAACGACACCGCGTCAGCGGGGACGATGGCCTCGGAGTCCTCGATGAGGTCACCGAACTCGGAGTCGCCGTCCTCGCCGAGCGGGGTGTGCCGCGAGATGGGCTCGCGGCCGTACTTCTGGACCTCGATGACCTTCTCCGGGGTCATGTCGAGCTCCTTGGCCAGCTCCTCCGGCGTGGGCTCGCGGCCCAGGTCCTGGAGCATCTGGCGCTGCACGCGGGCGAGCTTGTTGATGACCTCGACCATGTGCACCGGGATGCGGATGGTGCGCGCTTGGTCAGCCATGGCGCGGGTGATGGCCTGACGGATCCACCACGTGGCGTAGGTCGAGAACTTGTAGCCCTTGGTGTAGTCGAACTTCTCGACCGCACGGATCAGGCCGAGGTTGCCCTCCTGGATGAGGTCGAGGAAGAGCATCCCGCGACCGGTGTAGCGCTTGGCCAGCGAGACGACGAGTCGGAGGTTGGCCTCGAGGAGGTGGTTCTTCGCCCGACGCCCGTCCTCGGCGATCCACTCGTACTCCTCGAGCATCTTCGGGCTGATCCGCCCGCCCTTGGCGAGCTTCTCCTCCGAGAACAGGCCGGCCTCGATCCGCTTGGCGAGCTCGACCTCCATCTCGGCGTTGAGGAGGGGCACCTTGCCGATCTGCTTGAGGTAGTCCTTGACCGGGTCGGCGGTGGCGCCGGCCACCATGACCTGCTGCTCGGGCTCGTCGGTCTCGTCGGCCGCGGAGACGGTGAAGGCCTGCTTCTCGTCCTCCTTGATCGTCGGGTCGGCGGCGACGTCCTTCTCGAACTCGGCGTCGGGGATGTCGGGGAGGACCTTCTTGCCGTCCGGGCCGACGACCGGGGCCTCGACGGCACCGAGGTCGACGACCTCGTCGCCCGCCGGGGCGTCGGCGGACGGAGCGGCCTTCTTGGCCGGGGACTTCTTCGCCGGGGCGGCCTTGGCGGCGGGCGCGGCGGAGGCCTTCTTGGCGGGAGCCTTCTTCGCCGGCGCCTTCTTCGCAGCGGACGACGTCGCAGCCCGCTTGCTCGTGGCGGCGACGGCACGCATGCCCGCGGCGTCGATCTGGACGGAGATCCCGAGGCCGCTCAAGTGCACGAGCAGCGCCTTGAGGTGCCGGGGCTCGACCCCGGCCTCGTCACTGGCGCGCCGTACGTCCTCGGGGGACACGGTGCCGGTGGGTGCAGCACCGGCGACCAAGGCAGCGATGGAGGGGTGCGTCAGCACCTCCGCGGGGAGCAACTTGCGTGCGTGTGAGGACACGAACACCTCTCGTCGAGCAACTTCGGGGCGCGGCGAGGCCCGGTGACGTCAAGAGCCGCGCCGTCATTCTGCCACGGCCATCCAGAAGGGCCGACATCCGCCTGTCGACGCGCGTGTCCGTGCACCTCGACGCACCTCGGCGCGCCCGGTCGACGTGGCGACCCCGTCAGCCCGAGGTCCTCGCGGCGGCCTTCTTGGACTTCTTGAAGTCGCGCACCTTCTGCAGCGACTCGGCGTCCACGACGTCGGCGACCGAGCGGTGCCCGTCGAGCGCGTAGTCACCGACGACGCCCTCCCAGCCGTCGGGACGTACGCCGAGCTGCTTGGCGAGGAGGGCGACGAAGATCTGCGCCTTCTGCTTGCCGAACCCCGGCAGCGCCATCACCCGCTTGAGCAGGTCCTTGCCGTCCGCGGCCTCGGTCCAGAGCCGTGAGGCGTCGCCACCGTAGGTGTCCTCCACGATGCGAGCCAGCTCCTGCAGGCGCGCCGCCATCGAGCCCGGGAAGCGGTGGATCGCCGGAGGGGTGGCGGCCATGGCCGCGAACTCCTCGGGGTCGGCCGCCGCGATCGCCGCGGGCTCGACCGTGCCGAAGCGCTCCAGGACCTTGGCCGGCCCGCGAAAGGCGTGCTCCATGGGGTACTGCTGGTCGAGCATCATGCCCACCAGCAGGGCGAACGCGGAGTCGTCGAGAACCTTGTCGGCGGCGGGGTCGCCCGTGATCTGGAAGCCCATGGGGCCATCCTGCCCGACGGACGCCGTGGCATGGCCCGCGCACGCGCACGAGCCGCTGATCGTGGGTGGCGCGGCTACTGCGCCTTGACCGCCAGCACCGGGCACGGAGCGTCGAGGAGCACGCGCTGGGCGTTGCTGCCGAGGATGAGCTTGCCGACGGGCGAGCGGCGGCGCAGGCCGATCACGAGCAGCTCGGCCCCGTTGGCCTCGGCGATGCTGATCAGGTCCTCGGCGGGCTCGAAGCCCCGCACGAGCTGGCGGACGTCGTGCTCGACGCCGGCCTCCTGGAGCCTCTTCTCGATTCCGGTGAGGTCGTCCTCGGAGGAGCGGGCGGCCGGCCCGTCGAACTCCTGACCTCCCCGGTGGGAGTTCACCACGACCAGCTTGCTGCCGCGCAGCCTGGCCTCGTTGATACCGGCGGCAAGCGCCGCTTCACCCTCCGGCTTGGGGACGTACCCGACGACGACGGTGCCCATGGTGTCTCCTCTCGGGGCCCGGACGCCTCGCCGCAGGCCTGCTGGCACCGTAACGGAAACCACAGGCCTTGGGCAGCCTGTGGAGGGGTGGGTCGGACGCTCCGCACTAGGGCAGGGTGGGAACGGTGGACGCACCGCCCCCACCGCCACTCACACCCCAGCCCGCACTTCAGGCGCCCATCGATCGCTACACGCACGCGGTCCTCCGGGCGGCCACGCTCGAGCTGGTCGAGGGCGAGGCCCGCCGCCGCTTC
>DATIAB010000090.1:0-2778 GCA_035458265.1 Ornithinibacter sp.
TGGGCCTGCTGCTCGGTGGGGAAGCCGGTCTTGGGGATGCCCACCGGCGTCGGGGTCTGCCACGGTACGTCGACCGCGGCGGCCACCCCGACGGCGTACACGTCGTCGTAGGCCTCGCTCTGGTAGGTGTCGCGCACCTTCACGAACCCGTTGTCGTCGGCGATCTTGGGCGTGCGGGCGATGACCTCCTGACCGGAGAACGGCGGGATGATCATCGCGTAGCCGAAGTCGAGGGTGCGCCCGTCGGCCAGCACGAGGCGACCGTCGTCGACGTGGTCCATCGCGGTGTCGAGGACGGCGTCGATCTTCTCCTTCTTGAGGAACATCCCGAGCAGCTTCTCGCCGTGGGGCAGGCCGCCGATGCCGAAGTGGCCGAGGAACGGCTCGGCGCTGACGTAGGTGAGCTTGACCCGGTCCTTGAGGCCGGCCTTCTTCAGCTGGTAGCTGGTGTTGAAGAGGAACTCGTACGCTGCGCCGAAGCAGCCGGCGCCCTGCGTCGCGCCGATGACGACGTCGCCCGGCTTCTCGCGGAACTGCGCCCAGCCCTCAGCCGCGCGCATCGCGTCGTCCATCGTGGTGATGGTGTGGGCGTTGCCGCCCTCGCCGAGGCCGGGGATGACCTCGAAGCGGTTGCGGTAGCCGGTGGCGATGACGAGGTAGTCGTAGTCCTGCGGGCCGGCGGTGGTCTCGACCCGCCGCGCCTCGGGGTCGATCGCGGTGGCCTCGGCGTGCACGAAGTCGACCTGGTGCTCCTCGAACGTCGGGCCGACCTTGAAGGTGATGTCGGCGCGCGTGCGCTTGCCGAAGGGCACCCAGATCAGCGACGGGGTGAACAGGAACTCGTCGGAGGTCGACACGACGGTGACGTCGACGTCCCCGTGCAGCTCGTGCTTCACCGTGATGGCGGCGGTGAGACCGCCGAAGTTGCCCCCGAGGACCAGGACCTTCTTGCGCGACATGGCTCGCTCCGTTTCTGCGTCGGTGTGCCTCCACGCTCGTCCTCGTCGCGCTGTACCGGTAGGTCCGGTGGTCCTCCCTGCGGGGGCCGTTCGGCTCGTCGAACATTTGTTCGCCCGGGTGCTTGTGTTGTTCGAACACGTGCTCTACCGTCGTACACATGTTCGATCGAACGCCTGATCGACACCCGGTGGCCCAGGCCACTGTCGGTGGGTCCGACTAGACATTCGCTCGACAGAGACATCCGGCTGAATCTTCCCCAGGAGGCCACCATGAGCACCCTCAGCCTTGCCCCCGCTTTCACTGCCCCGACCCGCGCCCGCTCGACGGTGCGCCTGACCCGCCGCGGGCGGCTCGTGTTCTTCCTGACCTCCCTGTTCCTGGTGCTCACCGTGGCGTTCATGCTCGCCGGCGGTGCCGTCGGCACCGGCGAGGCCGGCCAGCCCGCCCCGACCGAGGTCGTCCAGGTGGCGCCCGGCGACACCCTCTGGGGGATCGCCAGCGAGATCGCCACCGACGGCGACGTCCGCTCCATGATGAGCGAGATCGAGCGGCTCAACGCCCTCGAGTCCGCCGGCCTCTCGGCCGGCCAGAAGCTCCGCGTCCCGGTCGTCTCCGACTGACGCGCGAGGCCTCCATCAGCCGCTTCGACCCCGGCTGGTGGAACCAAGGGGAAGACCGAGGGGCGGGCCGCTGGCCCGCCCCTCGGCGCATTTGTTCGGCTTCGTCCTGTCGGCTTCGCTGGCCCGGCGCCCGAGGGTGGCGGCAGATCGCAGCCCGGAGGGTCACTGTGGTGTTGTGTGCCGCCACCCTCGGCCGCGCGGCGCTGGGGGTGGCGGCACATCGCAGTTCAAGAGGCCGATCCGATGTCATGTGCCGCCACCCTCGGCCGGTTCTCCACAGGTTTTGCCGTCGGGGTGGTTCCGCGGTCGCGTGAATGGGTAGTTTCACGGTGCTGACGCTGTTCTCGGGAAGGCACCACATGCACCTACGCCGCGCACTCGCGCTCGCCCTCGCGGTCCCCGCCCTCCTGGCTGGGTGCTCCGACGACCCCGAGCCCACGCCCAAGATCCCCGAGCCGACGAGCTCGTCTCCGACGCCGACGCCCACCGAGACCGAGACGGCGGAGGCGGAGAGTCCGGAGGACTTCATCCGGCGTTGGGTCAAGGCCGGGGACGAGATGCAGGTGACGGGCGAGACCGCTGAGTACTCGTCTATGAGTCCCAACTGCAAGGCCTGCCAGGGGTTCGTTGACAGCGTCGAGGAGGTGTACGGCGCTGGCGGAAGCGCCGAGTTCGCCGGCACGCGAATCACAGAGATCAAGCGTCATGCCGGCGATCCCCCGACCTATGACGTGAGCCAGCGAGTCCCGGAGACGACCATTCGCCGTGGAAACGGTGATACGCAGACCCTTCCTGCCGGCACCACCCAGATCAGGGTCATTCTCAAGAAGGGCCGGGCTGACTGGGAGGTCACCTACTTTGGAATTCTCTCGTGACCACTTGCCGCGCAGGTGGACGATTTGTACTCACGCTGCTGCTTGCCTTGACGGCGCTGAGCGCCACGGGTGGACGGGCTGACGCCAACGATTGCGTCACCGTCGGGTGGTCGCAGGTCTCGGCCGACTGTCCAATGGCTTGGGCGGACTATCAAGAATCGTCGTTGTCAGACGACGGCCGCACCTGGGTGGTCGCCATCCAGTGCGCGAACGGCGGAATCTGCAACGACAACGTGGAGTGTGCCGAGAACGGGCAGGCCGGCTACATCCACGACGTCTACCTGGACGGTGTGGACGTCGGAGACGTGTGCGTACCGGAGAAC
>DATIAB010000091.1:0-13317 GCA_035458265.1 Ornithinibacter sp.
CTCCAGGAGCCCAAGCTGCTGGAACCCAACCACTGCTTCATGACCATCGGCTCGCGCAAGCGCACCCCGAAGGGCCTGGACGCCCGCACCCCCGCCCTGTGGATCAGCGGGGGAACGGGCCGTGACGGCGCGCACCGCAAGGGGGCGCCGAAGGTGGGCTGGTGCTGGGCAGGCAACCGCCACACCTGGCTCGGGTTCGCCTCCGCCCGCGGCCGCAGCGCCTGACCCCGGTCACTGCCGCCACGAGCTGCACAGCAGCGAGGACGACTTGGACTTCCGGTATCGCTCGGACGACGAGTGTGGGTGAAGACCGGCGGCATGAGGACGAAGTTCACACACAACCGCCTAACCGGGTCGCGTCATGGCCTCCGGGTCGACCCAGCGGTCATAGTCCTCAGCGGTGACCGCGCCGGACGCCAGCGCCGCCTCGCGGAGCGTCGAGCCGTCGTGGTGCGCCTGCTTGGCGATCGCGGCCGCCGTGTCATAGCCGACGTGGGGCGCCAGGGCCGTGACGAGCATGAGGTCGGCGTCGAGGTGCTCGGCGATGCGCTCGCGATCGGCTGACAGCCCCTCGATGCAGTGCTCGGTGAACGACCGACAGGCATCGGCCAGCAGCCGGATCGACTCCAGCACCGCGTGCGCCATCACCGGCGTGAAGACGTTGAGCTGGAAGTTGCCCTGGGTTCCGGCGAACCCAACCGTCGCGTCATTGCCGAACACCCGCGTGACGACCATCGTCATCGCCTCCGACTGTGTGGGGTTGACCTTGCCCGGCATGATCGACGAGCCCGGCTCGTTCTCCGGGATCACGAGCTCGCCGATGCCCGTCCGTGGCCCGGACGCGAGCCACCGCACGTCGTTGGCGAGCTTCATCAGGGCCCCGGCTAGCGTCCGCAACGACGACGACACCGCAACGAGCCCGTCGTGCGACGCCAGCTGCACGAAGAGGTTGTCGGCCTGGTGGAAGGACTGCCCCGTCAGCTCGCTGAGGTGCCGCGCGACCAGCGGCCCGAAGGCGGCGGGCGCGTTCAACCCCGTGCCCACTGCCGTTCCCCCGATCGCGAGGGCGCGAACCCGCTCACCCGCATGGGTCACGTCGGCCTGGGCGTCGCGCACCTGCGCCGCCCACGCACCGATCTCCTGGCGCAGCGTCACCGGCGTGGCGTCCTGCAGGTGGGTGCGGCCGACCTTGACGATGTCACCCAGCTCCTCCGCCTTCGCACCCAGCGCCGCGCACAGCGCGTCGAGGGCCGGGTGCAGTCGCTCCTCGAGCTCGAGGACCACCGCCACGTGAACCGCGGTGGGGAAGGTGTCGTTGCTCGACTGGCTGCGGTTGACGTCGTCGTTGGGGTGCACGGGCGTCTTCGAGCCCAGGGAGCCTCCGAGCACCTCGATGGCCCGGTTGGCGATCACCTCGTTGGCGTTCATGTTGCTCTGCGTCCCTGACCCGGTCTGGAACACCACGAGCGGGAAGTGGTCGTCGAGGTCTCCCCGAGCCACCTCGTCGGCTGCCTGAACCACGGCCCGAGCCACCTCGGCGTCGAGCAGGCCGAGCTCGGCATTGGCCAGCGCCGCGCACTGCTTGAGCAGCCCCAGGCCACGCACCACCGGCCGGCCCCACACGAACGTGTCGCGCCCGATGTCGAAGTGCTCGAGGCTGCGCTGCGTCTGCGCGCCCCAGTAGCGGTCGGCGGGCACCTCGACGGGCCCCATGGTGTCTCGCTCGGTGCGCGTGGACGTCATCACCCCACGGTATGCCGGTCGGCTCAAGACCAGCGGAAAAGAGGGGGTGCGGTCAGCGGGGGTCGGTCGGACCCTCGGTGACGGTGTCCTGCGGGATGACGGTGTCCTGCGGAGACTCGCGGTCCTGAGGCGCGGCGTCGGTGACGTCGCTCCACGTCTCGGCCGGCGAGGAGGCGGATGCCGTCGCGCGAGCACCCGCGGCCGCGTCGCCGCCCCCTGCATCCTCGGTCGCGTCGCCGCCCTCGCCGGCACCCGCGGTCGTGTCACCGCCCCCGCCGGCACCCGAAGTCGCGTCGCCGGCGGCGGTCCCGGCATCCGGGGTGGCGCTGCTCTCGCGCTGCTCCACGACCCAGTCGACACCGGTGAGGACACCGGCGCGGACCTTGGCGAAGGACGCGTGGTACTTGCCCTCGGTCTTCTCGTCGACCTTGGCGCCCGCCTTGTCGAGGGTGGCCTCGACGCGCTCGCGGTTCTCGGCGGCGTAGTCACCGGCGCGGGTCGCGGCGACGCGGAGGAACTGGTCTGCCTGGTCGGCGAAGGTCGTGAGCTTCTTGTCGAGCTCCATCTCCTTGGCCTTGGCCTCGAGGTCGCGCAGCACCGTGCGCAACTGATCGGTGGTGGTCATGGGGGTCCCCTTTCGTGCGGGATCGGCCGGGGAGTCGAACACCACGGTCCACCAGCCTCAACCGACGGGACGTGGCGCGGTGTTCCCCGAAGGCATCACCTCAGGGGCGGTTCAGGGGAGACCCTGATCAGCGCCCACCGGCAGCGACAGGGGTCACAACCACCCACCACACACCCGCCCCATCTGTCACACTGCGGTTCTGCCACCTCGCAGCGTCGCGGCCCGGGCAGCCGGTTCACGACGCCCGGATCGTCAAGGAGCGTTGCCGTGACCGAGCAGCACGACCTCCCGGCGGTCCCAGCGGTGTCCGAGGTCCCCACCGTGCCCAGCGCCGAGGGCGCGCCGATGCCCACCGCCTGGCAGGCCCGCCGCGAATGGCGCACCGCCCTCGAGCTCGCGAGCGCAGCCGTGCGCACGCGTGACCTGCATGAATGGCCCCGCGGGGACGGCCACCCGGTGATCGTCCTGCCAGGGTTCCTCGCCGGCCCCGAGTCGACGGCCTTCCTGCGCAGCCACCTGCGCCGCCTGGGCTACCAGGTGCACGACTGGCGGCACGGCCGCAACCTCGGCGCCAGCCCCAAGCTCGCGGAGGAGCTCGAGGACCTCCTGCTCGAGATCCATGACCGCTACCAGCGCCGGGTCAGCCTCATCGGCTGGAGCGCGGGCGGCATCTACGCCCGTGAGATGGCACGCACCCTGCCCGACTACACCCGCTCGGTCATCACCCTCGGCAGCCCCTTCCGGGGCCACCCGGCATCCACCCGCGCATGGCGGGTCTACCGCGTGATGAACCGCCACAACCTCGAGAAGATGTTCACCGACGAGGCGCTGGCCACCCGTGCGGCCCCCCTCACCGTGCCGACGACCTGCATCTACTCCCGCAACGACGGCATCGTCGCGTGGGAGTGCTGCCTGTCCGAGCCGGCGCCGCTCACCGAGAACGTCGAGGTCACGGCGACCCATCTCGGCTACGGTCATGAGATGCACACGCTGCGGGTCATCTGCGATCGACTTGCCCAGCCCGAAGGGGCATGGCTGCCGTACGCCGGGCACGCGCCGGCCACGCGCGGCCGGGCGGTCTGAGGGCCATGGGCCGGTCCCGCTGGGCCACCCCCCTCGACGCGATCTTCCTCATGGGCGAGACGCCCGAGACGCTGATGCACGTCGCGTCGCTGCTGCACTTCACCTACCCCGAGGGTGTCCGACGCACGTCCTACCTGCGCCAGCTCGTCAGCGACCTGCGCGCGGCACCCATCGAGGCCCCGTGGTTCTTCCGCCTCCAGACCCGCACGCTGATGCGGCAGCCGGTGCACCGGTGGGTCGAGGACGACGAGTTCGACATCGACTACCACGTGCGGCACTCCGCACTGCCGAGCCCCGGCGGTGAGCGCGAGCTCGGCGTCCTCGTGTCGAGGCTGCACTCCAACCAGCTCGACTTCCGGCGCCCGCCGTGGGAGATGCACGTCATCGAGGGTCTGTCCGGCAACCGGTTCGCGATCTACACCAAGATCCACCACTCGCTCGTCGACGGCTTCACGGGGATGCGCATCCTCCAGCGCGGGCTGGCGGTGGACCCGGACGACCGGGAGCACCCGTTCTTCTTCAGCACCCGCAAGCCACCCCGCCCGGACGGCGCCAGGCGCGAGGCCGACCCGGTGGGCGACGTCGCGTCGATCATGCGCTCGCTGGCATCATCGGCGGGCACGACGCCCTCGGTGCTCAAGGCGCTCGTGGAGACCCAGATCGGGCGCGGGCGCACGCCCAACAAGGCGGTCACGAGCTACCAGGCCCCCGACTCGATCCTCAACTCACGCACCGGTCGGTCCCGGCGGTTCGCCACCCAGGAGTACGAGCTGTCCCGGCTGCGTGCCATCGCCAAGGCGCGCAAGGCGACGCTCAACGACGTCCTCATGGCGGTGTGCGCCGGCGGCCTTCGCACCTGGCTCGACGACCTCGATGCCCTGCCTCAGCGACCGCTCATCGCCTTCATCCCCGTGAACGTCCGCCCCCCGGAGAGCGAGGGTGGCGGCAACGCGGTCGGCGCCACCCTGGTGTCGTTGGCCACCGAGATCGGGGACCCGCTCGAGCGCCTGACGGCGATCACGGCATCCTCGCGGGCGGCCAAGGCCCGCATGCGGGGCATGGGGGCTGATGCCGTGATGGCCTACAGCGCACTGCTGCTCGCCCCGGCCGGCCTCCAGGTCATCAAGGCGATGAGCGGACTCCCCGGGCCGGTGCCGCACACCCTCAACGTGTGCATCTCCAACGTGCCCGGGCCGAAGGAACACCTCTACCTGCGCGGCGCTCGCCTCGAGGCCACCTACCCGGTCTCGATCCCTGGCCACTCGATGGCGCTGAACATCACCGCGCACTCGTATGCCGGAAGGCTCGACCTCGGCTTCATCGGCGACCGGGAGGCCTTGCCGCACCTCCAGCGACTGGCCGTGCGCACCGGAGAAGCCCTGGAGGAGCTCGAGGCCGCAGTGGCCGCACCGGACCAGCGTCCGTAGCGGTCAGGCCGGCGGGTCACCGGCGATGTTGACCATCCAGGCGATGCCGAACCGGTCGACGAGCATGCCGTAGTCGTCACCCCACATCTGCCGCTCCAGCGGCATCTGCACGGTTCCGCCTTCAGCCAGCCCGTCCCAGTAGCGCCGGATCGCCTCCGAGTCGTCGCCACTGATCGACATCGACATCGTGCTGCCGGGGCTGTAGCCCTCCGCCATTCCCGGGGGAAGGTCGGAGGCCATGAACGTCATGCCCGACTCGGTCTCGAGGTGGGAGTGCATGACCCCGTTCGCCTCGGGGCCGTCGGCGCCGAACTCACCGAACGTCGAGATCTGCAGCTCGCCGCCGAGGACGGACTGGTAGAAGGTCATCGCCTCACGGGCGGTGCCGGGGAAGGTCAGGTACGGGTTCAGGGAAACTGCCATGACGGGCTCCTACGGCCGGGGTGGGGGCGGGCGTGATGTGCTCGCTTCCCCGCGACGCTACAACCGGCTACCGACAGGGGTGCGCGATTCCCTGGTGGACCTTTCCTGCACCAGGACCGTGACGGCCAGCACCAGGACCGTGACCATGGCGAGCATCATCGACGGGATGGTGACGTTCGCCGCGTGGAAGTGGGGGCCCGACTCCCAGACGTCAGCCGTGTTCCGGTTGACGAAGCCGTCCTGCGCGAAGCGCGCAACCGCCGTCGCGAGCTCCGCGATGTGCCCGATGACGGCGAGGGGCACGAACAGGAGCAGCGCGCGCAGCATCCGGCGCCGAGCGGTCGAGAGGGTCTCGCCGAGCAGGCGGCGCGTGAGCACGACGGCTCCGACGAGCATGGGGATGGCCAGCACGTGGAAGGCGATGTGCGGATGGCTCGTGTCACCGACGGCGGCGAAGGCCGGCAGCATGAGGAAGGGCAGCCAGATCAGGGCGACGAGCAGCAGGATGCGGCGGGACATGGGCGAGGACCTCCGGACTGGGGGAGAACGTCCTCCGACGCTAGGAACCCGGGTGCGTGACGGCATCGGCGAAAACACCTAACCTCGCCTGCGGGCCTCAACCAGCCTCCAGTGACTCCTCCCGGGCGCCGTTCCACGCCAGGACCGCGTGCACGCGTCGGTTGGCGTGCGTCGAGTCGGGGAGTGCGAGCTTGGTGAAGACCGAGCGCAGGTGCGCGTCCACCGTGCGCTCAGAGAGCACGAGTCGCGCCGCGATTCCTGAGTTCGACAGGCCTTCCGCCAGCAGCCCGAGCACCTCTCGCTCGCGCGGCGTCAGCACGGCCAGGCCGGGGTCGCGGCCGCGGTCCACGGGACCTTGCCGCTCGAGGTGGGTGGGCGCCGACGTGGGCTCACCTGCCACGAGCGACGTGGTCGACCCGCGGTCCGCGAGTGCTCGGTCAGGGTGGTCGAGCGCCGGGGCCACCAGGGTGCGACCCACCCAGGTCTCCAGGGGTCGGATGCCGAGCATGACGGCGACGGCAAGGGCAGCCGCGGCGACACCACCGAGCGCGCCGCCCGCGTCGACGAGGAGCACGACGGTGAGAGCCACGCCACCGGCCAGCAGCGCCACCAGCGCCACGGCCAGGCGGGAGATCTCCTGCGGCCCCAGGCCCAGCGGGGTGCGCAGGGCCCGCGACGTCCCTGCCACGACCACGGCGAGCGCGGCGTTCATCCCGCACAGCAGCACCACGACGGGGACCTGTGAGTCCGGGGAACCCGCCGTGAGACCTCCGAGCACCCCGCAGCCCAGGACGAGCAGCGGACCGCTGAGCGCGGCGACCGCGACGAGGACCAGGCGGGGGCGCGCCTCCCCCGTGGCGGTCCGGGCTGCACGGGTGGCCAAGACAGGGCCGACCAGCGTCGAGGCGAGGAAGGCGAGGTTGACGCCGATGCCCACGGCAACCGCCGGGCCGAGGTCCACCAGCGGAGCACCGCCGACGGGCGCCATCGGTGGGGCGAAGAGGGCGAGCATCACGGCATCCAGCGACGCCAGGGCGAGCAGCGTCGCGATCAGGCGCCTCGACGACCCGAGCCCGATGTAGCGCACGGCGAGCAGCGGCAGCAGCGACAGCGATGCGAGCAACGGCACGTGAGCCACCGTGGCGAGGGCGGCCAGCGTTCGGGTGGACGAGCTGCCGGGGTCACTCGCGGCGGCCAGTGCGAGGGCTGCCCACACGGCGGGGTAGGCGAGGGTGGCACCGAACAGGCCGACCGTGGCGCGACGCCAGGCCACCCACCCGGGGTCGAGCCCTCGATGGGCAGCGGCCAGAACCGTTGCGGTGCCGAGGGCGCACGCGAGCACCCACGGGGAGGTTCCCGGCAGCCCCTGGTCCGCGACGACGTCGGCGACCACGGTGAGGCAGGCCACGGCGGCCATCGTCGATGCGGCGGCCAGCACGGTGTGCCGGGACGACGTCGGGGGCGTCATGGCTCCAAGTGTCAGGGACCGAGGGCCGCGTCGCCAAGGCCCGGAGCCTCCGGTGCAGGAGAGCTCGATCGGGCCATTGCACCCGCGGTTGCCCTGCGAAGACACTGGACACTCGAGGATCGAGGCCCCCATGGGACCGTCAGCGAGGTTTCGGATCGCCTGCGTCGTCGGCGCCGCTGCCACCGCCGCACTCACGTCATGTGGCGAACGCCCACTCCCCGCGACGTACGTCGGCGATGCTGCCGTCGCGTCCGTGGCCGACCAGCTGCGCGACGAGGGCCGGGTGGCCTACTACCTGGGCCAGGAGGCCGACGGCAACGCCCTCACGCACCTCGCGCGGGTGACGGAGAACGGCCCGGAGTTCCAGTTCTGGGCGTCCTACGGCACCTGCAGGCATGAGGACGACGGGTGCGCCGAACCGGTCACGACCAACACGACCGACTGGCGGCCCGACGTGACCGGCGTCTGGTGCCGGCGGCTCGAGCCACAGCTGGGAGTCCCGGCCGGGGAGATCATGGGTGAGCTGACCCTGTTCACCGAACGGCTCCAGGTGAGCGTGGTGCACCTGGGTGACCGCGAGGGCGAGGGGGGCGGTGAGGGGGTCGAACACGCCATCGCGCTGCTCACGACCCTCAGGCCCGTCGGCGGCACGCAGGCCGTGACGTCGCTTCCCCCTCCGGACGCCGAGGTCGCGGCGTGGGTGGACGGGCTGTGCGGAACGGCCCCCGGACAGGTCGTCGACCACCCCATGGAGGACGTGGGCGAGGCGCCCGACGACACCCACGTCCCGGACTTCACGGTCCCCCGCCTCGGCGGAGGCGAGCTGGCCTGGGCCGACTACCGCGAGGCGCCGGTCGTCATCGCGGTCGGCGGCCTCGAGCAGGTCATGGGGGCCCTGCGCCGCCTGGCGCCCATCATCGCCGACTCACCATCTGACGTGGCTCTCCTCGGTCTCGTCGCCGAGCTCGACGAACCGAAGGGGATGCCGCGACCCGTCACCGAGCTCGAACGCGAGGCGGGGCCGCTGCCGGCACCGGTCGGCCATGCCGGCGTCTTGATCCCCGCGATCTGGTTCATGGACGGTGCCGCCAACCTCGGCTCGGTACCCGACGCCATGGACTCCGGCCTCATCGCCTTCGTCGACCCCTCCGGCCGGGTGGTCGACTATGCCCCCATGGGTGCCTCGGACCGAGCGCTGCGAGAGCTCGCCGACGACCTGGGGTGACGGTCGCGGCGAGCTTGCCCGTTGCCAGGGCCTGCGGTCACATGGCTGCGAGGTCGGCGAGCACCACCTGCGCGACGCGGTTCCCCGACACCAGGGCTCCTTGGATGGATGCCGTGTCACGGTGGTCCCCCGCGACATAGACCCCCGGCGAGACTCGGGCGTCGGCCACCGTTCGCAGGGGGGCGGGCTGGGCCGGCAGCGCATGGCGGATGTCGTCGCGGCGGATCAGCTCCCAGTCGCTCGTCGGCACCCCGAACATCTCCCCGGACTGGCGGCGGACGTCCGCCTCGGCGGCCGCTGCGGTCTCGGCCGTCGGCCACGAGCTCGGGGACCCGGCATCCAGCAGGCACGTCACCTGCACGAGGTGGTGCCCGGCGGGCGCGTAGGACGGCGCTGCGTTGCTCATCACCGCGGCGTTGACGACCGGCCCGCGGCGGCGCCCGTCGACCGTGAGCATCGTGGAGGCCGTCGGAGCCTGCGGGGTCGCGAACCACCAGGTACGCAAGCCCTTCGTCACGGGGGACGGCAGCGGGAGCAGCCCCGCGACGGCATCCGGCCCGACGGCCACGACCACCGCCCGCCCGCTCACCCGACCGCCGCCGGCGAGGGCGACCGTGGCGCCACCGGCATCCCCACCCACCGACACGACGGGGTCGCCCCCGCGTACCTCGACCCCCAGCCCGCCCCCACGGACGGCGAGCTGTTCCGGCAGGGCCCTGATGCCGCGTGCGGGCACACCGGGAGCGCCGAGCGCGAACATCCGCACGAGCAGGCGCACGAACGCGTCGGAGGTGTCGCCGCGGTCCTCGGCGAGGACCCCCGCGAGGAACGGTTCCAGCACCTCGGTGCGCAGCGGACCCGTGAGCCCGATCCGGTCCAGCCCGGCGCGCACCGTCCGGTCAGGGCCGGCGACGACCCGGCGGGGCGAGAGCATCGCCGGGCCTGCCCACCGGGCCAGTGCGAGCACGGCGCGCGGGGTGAGCAGGCCGCTGCGCACCGTCGCCGGGATGCCGGCGGGCGACCGCAGCGGGTGGCTCAGCTCGGCGACTCCCGCCTCCCGCCGGACGCGCAGGCCGGCACCGAAGGGCCTCACGTCGAGCGCGTCGACGTCGATCCAGCGCCGGACTGCCGGATAGGCCGGGTTGAGCACCTGGAAGCCCCTGTCGAGGAGGAAGCCGTCGACCTCGTCGGTGCGCTGGCGCCCGCCCACGGCATCCGCCGCCTCGAGCACCACGACGCGGTGCCCGGCGCGGGCCAGGACCTCGGCGCAGCGCAGGCCCGCGAGCCCCGCCCCCACGACCACGACATCGGCGTCCACGCGTCGACCCTACGCCGGTGAGCAGCGCCAACACGCGGGCATGACGATACTTTGTCTAAGGTTGTGGCGGCGACGGGAGCAACTGTCTAGGCTTTGCCCCGCAGAGGTCCCGAAGACGTCGAACGCGACGCGAGGCAGGAGGCGGTGGAGTCGATGAGTGCCGAGGTGACCGCTCTCGATTTCGACGCCCGCCGGGTCACGGCGCCCGTCGAAGCCACCCTCTCCGAGGCGGACACCCTCCTCGAGGACACCTTCCACGAGCTCGCCGACGCCCTCGACCAGGCAGCCGCCGACAACGCGCCGGACGAGGTGACGCCAGACCCCGGGCCGCTCGGCATCGACCTCGTCGGAGAGCTCGCCGAGCGCTCGCGCAACCACGGCAAGCGACTGCGGCCCATGCTCGCCCACTGGGGCTGGGTGGTGGGCGGTGGCACCTCCAGCACCCACTCCCACGTCGTACGCGTCGCCGCGGCGCTCGAGCTGCTGCACCTGTTCGCCCTCATCCAGGACGACGTCATGGACCGCTCCGACTCGCGTCGCGGGCAGCCGACCCTCCACGTCGTCGCGGCGGAGCGGCACCGCTCGGAGAGCGGCCTCGGGGACGACGCCCTCTTCGGCGACAGCGTCGCCACCCTCGTGTCCGACCTCGCGCTCAGTGAGGCGACCCTGCTCGTGGCTCCCACAGCGCCCGAGGTCAGGGCGGCGTGGCGCCTCATGGCCGTCGAGCTCGTCGAGGGCCAGCTGCTCGACGTCACCCACGCGGCGGGCCGCCGGCGCGACCACGCGACGTCCCGCCGCATCGCCCGCTTCAAGAGCGGGCGCTACACCATCACCCGTCCGCTCCAGCTGGGGGCGCTCGTGAGCGGCGCCGACCCCGAGCTCGTGCGTGGGCTCGTCGCCTGGGGTGACCTCGTCGGCGACGCCTTCGCCGTGCGCGACGACGTCCTGGGGGTGTGGGGCGACCCGGTGCGCACCGGCAAGCCGGCGGGTGACGACCTGCGCTCCGGCAAGCCCACCGAGCTGCTCACCTGGGCTGCCGAGCTGCTCCCGCTTCGGGACCGGCCGCTGCTGGCAGCCTGCGACGCCGGAACCCTCGACGACGCCGGGGTCGACGCCCTCCAGCGCGCGATGATCGCCGCGGGGGTGCGCGAGCGGGCTGAGCAGGCCGTCGCCGACCTCAGCCGCCGCGCCCACGCGCGCCTGGACGACCTGGCCGTCGAACCACAGGCGGATGCCGCGCTGCGCACCCTCGCCGACGCCATCGCCTGGCGGTCTGCGTGAAGGTCCTCGTCGTCGGCGCCGGCCTCTCCGGCCTGGCCGCCGCCTGCCACCTCACCGCCGCGGGCCACGACGTCACCGTGCTCGAGCGCGAGGGCGTCGTCGGCGGCCGCGCGGGGCTGCTGCACCTCGGCGACTTCCGCCTCGACCCCGGGCCGGTCGTCATGACCATGCCCGAGCTGCTCCACGACCCCATCCGTGCGGTCGGCGGGGACCCCGGCTCGCTGATCACCATGCGGCGCCTCGACCCTGCCTACCGGGCGGTCTACCCCGACGGCAGCGAGCTGCACATCCGCGCCGACATGGACGACCTGCGCGAGGAGATCCGCACCAAGGTCGGCGAGGCCGACGCGGCCGGCTTCGACCGCTTCCTCACCTGGCTCGAGCAGCTCTACGACACCGAGTTCGACACGTTCGTCGACCACAACTACACCTCCCCGCTCGACCTCCTGCGATCGCCGACGACCGCCCTGAAGCTCCTGCGCCTCGGCGGGCTCGGAGCCCTGGGCCCGGCCGTGGACCGGTTCTTCACCGACGACCGGCTGACGCGGATCTTCAGCTTCCAGGCGCTGTATGCCGGGATCGCCCCCGCCAAGGCGCGGGCCGTGCTCGCGGTCATCACCTACATGGACACCGTGCGCGGCGTGTTCTACCCCGAGGGTGGCATGCATGCCGTGCCCCGGGCGATGGCGCAGGCCCTCACCGACGCCGGCGTCCCGATCCACCTCGGCGTCGAGGTGAGCGAGACCCTCCGGCGAGGCGACGGGGCCGTGGCCGGCATCGCCACGGCCGACGGTCAGCGGATGGCCGCCGACGCCGTGGTCGCCACGGTCGACCTCCCGGTGGTCTACGACCGGCTGCTGCCCGGCATCCGGGCCCCTCGCACGATCCGCACGGGCGCCTACTCCCCCTCCGCGGTGGTGTGGCACGTCGGGGCGGCAGGTACGCCGGGTGCGCACCTGCGCCACCACAACATCCACTTCGGCGACGACTGGGACGGGGCCTTCGAGGCGATCATCGACCGGGGTGAGCTCATGCCCGACCCGTCGCGCCTGGTCACCGTGCCCTCGGTCACCGACCCGACCGCCGCCCCCGCCGGGTCCACGGCGATGTACGTCCTGGAGCCGGTGCCGCACACCGGCTCCGGCCTGGACTGGCGGCGCGAGGCGGGGCCGATGCGCGAGCGCCTCTTCCGCTTCCTCGAGGCCGGCGGCTACCCGACCGACATCCGCGAGGAGGCCCTGATCACGCCCGACGACTGGCGAGCCCAGGGCATGCACCTCGGCACCCCCTTCGCCCTGGCCCACACGTTCGGCCAGTCCGGCCCCTTCCGGCCGTCGAACGTCGACCGCCGCGTCCCCGGGCTCGTCTTCGCCGGCTCGGGTACCCAGCCCGGCGTCGGCATCCCGATGGTGCTCGTGAGCGGCAAGCTCGCCGCACAGCGCGTGCAGGAGTACGCGGGCGCGGCCCGGCCTGTTCCCCGGGGACCGCGTACGGTGGCCCGGTGAGCGAACCCACCCCGGCCCCCTCCCCCGAGGTGCTGGCAGCCGGGTATGCCCGGTGCGCGGAGATCACCCGCGAGCACGGCACGACGTACTACTGGGGTGCCCGCCTGCTGCCGGTCGCCTCCCGGCGGCACGTCCACGCCGTCTACACGCTGGCCCGACTGGCCGACGACATCGTCGACCTCGCCGGTCCCGAGCCCGGCCCTGGGACCGCGGCAGAGCTCGACGCCTTCGAGGCCTCCTTCTGGGATGCCGTCGCCACCGGCACCTCGACGGACCCGGTCATGGCGGCGGTGGCGACGACGGTTCGCGAGTGCCGCATCGACGACGAGTGCTTCACCCGCTTCTTCGGCGCCATGCGATCCGACCTCACCCGGCGCACCTACGAGACGTGGGCCGACCTGCTCGCCTACATGGACGGGAGCGCTGCCGTCATCGGCGAGATGATGCTCCCGGTGCTGCAACCATCCACGGATGCCGTCGCGCCGGCTCGCGCCCTCGGCCTCGCCTTCCAGCTGACGAACTTCCTGCGCGACGTCGGCGAGGACCTCGACCGCGGGCGCGTGTACATCCCGCAGGAGGACCTGCGCCGGTTCGGTGCCGACCCGCACGCCCGGGTCGTCACCCCGCAGTGGCGCGAGCTGATGGCGTTCCAGATCGAGCGCAACCGGCGGCTCTACCGGGAGGCCGACGACGGCATCCC
>DATIAB010000092.1:0-6327 GCA_035458265.1 Ornithinibacter sp.
TTCGGCTGAGTCGGGCTCGGCCCTGGAACTCACCGGGACGAATCTCACGCTCGTCGTCACCGTCGCGGCCATCGCGGTCGTGGCGCTCGTCATGGGATTCGTCTTCAGGAGCCAGGTCCTGAGCGCCGACCCCGGCACCGACAAGATGCAGGAGATCGGAGCTGCCGTCGAGGAGGGCGCACAGGCCTACCTGGCGCGCCAGTTCAAGACGCTCAGCATCTTCGTCGTCCTGGTCTTCGGCCTGCTCCTCCTGCTCCCGGCTGACACCGTCGGCGTGCGCTGGGGACGCTCCGGCTTCTTCGTGCTCGGAGCCCTGTTCTCGGCCGCGATCGGCTATCTCGGCATGAGCCTGGCCGTCAAGGCCAACGTGCGCGTGGCGTCGGCCGCCCGGCACGAGAACGGCCGCGACGTCGGCATGAAGATCGCCTTCCGCACGGGTGGCGTCGTCGGCATGGCGACCGTGGGCCTGGGCCTGCTCGGCGCGGCCATCGTCGTCCTCCTCTACGAAGGTGACGCACCCAAGGTGCTCGAGGGCTTCGGTTTCGGCGCTGCTCTCCTCGCGATGTTCATGCGCGTCGGCGGTGGCATCTTCACCAAGGCCGCTGACGTCGGCGCCGACCTCGTCGGCAAGATCGAGGCCGGCATCCCCGAGGACGACCCGCGCAACGCCGCGACCATCGCCGACAACGTCGGTGACAACGTCGGCGACTGCGCCGGCATGGCGGCCGACCTGTTCGAGTCCTATGCCGTCATGCTCGTCGCCGCCCTGATCCTGGGCTCGGTCGCCTTCGGCGAGTACGGCCTGGTGTTCCCGCTGCTCGTCCCGGCCATCGGCGCGGTGACCGCCCTCCTCGGCGTCTACATCACCAAGGCACGCCCGGGCGAGAACGCCCTCAACGCCATCAACCGCGGCTTCTACATCTCCGCCGTCGTCTCGGCCGTGCTGTCCGCGATCGCGGCCTACGCCTACCTGCCGGCAACCTTCGCTGAGCTCGGCTCCTCCAACGAGGAGATCAACGCGCTCGAGGGCGACCCGCGCCTTACCGCGATCCTCGCGGTCATCATCGGCATCGTGCTCGCAGCGGTCATCCTGTGGCTCACCGGCCACTACACGGGCACCGACAAGCGCCCGACGATCGACGTGGCCCGCACGTCCCTGACCGGCCCCGCGACCGTCGTGCTCTCGGGCATCGGCGTCGGGCTGGAGTCGGCCGTCTTCACCGCCGGCATCATCGCCGGTGCCGTCTACCTGGCGTTCCTGCTCGGCGCAGGCTCGACCTCGCTGGCGCTGTTCCTCATCGCGCTCGCCGGGTGCGGCCTGCTCACCACGGTCGGCGTCATCGTCGCCATGGACACCTTCGGCCCCGTCTCCGACAACGCCCAGGGCATCGCCGAGATGTCGGGCGACGTCGACGAGGAGGGCGCGAAGATCCTCACCGAGCTCGACGCCGTCGGCAACACGACCAAGGCCATCACCAAGGGCATCGCGATCGCCACGGCCGTCCTGGCGGCCACCGCCCTGTTCGGTTCCTACACCGACGCGTGGCAGAGCACCGTGCGCGCGCTCGACGTCTCCGGGGTCACCGAGGCCGAGGGCTCCGACTTCCTCGCCAGCGCCTACGGCCTGGTCACCGACCCGAACACCCTCGTGGGCGTCATCCTCGGCGCGGCGGTCGTCTTCCTCTTCTCGGGCCTGGCCATCAACGCCGTGACCCGAGCAGCCGGAGCGATCGTCTTCGAGGTGCGTCGCCAGTTCCGTGAGCACCCGGGAATCATGAACTACACCGAGAAGCCCGAGTATGGTCGCGTCGTCGACATCTGCACGCGTGACTCGCTGCGCGAGCTGGCGACTCCTGGTCTGCTCGCGGCGCTCAGCCCGGTCGCCGTCGGCTTCGGCCTCGGCATCGGCGCCCTCGCCGGGTTCCTGGCTGGCGCGATCGGCTCCGGTGCGCTCATGGCCGTCTTCCTGGCCAACTCCGGTGGATCGTGGGACAACGCGAAGAAGATCGTCGAGGACGGCGCCCACGGGGGCAAGGGCTCCGAGGCACACGCCGCGACGGTCATCGGCGACACGGTCGGCGACCCGTTCAAGGACACCGCCGGCCCGGCCATCAACCCGCTCCTCAAGGTGATGAACCTCGTCTCGGTGCTCATCGCGCCCGCGATCGTCACCCTGTCGATCGGCAACGACGCCTCCGACCCGATCCGCTACGGCATCGCGGCGGTGGCCATGACGATCATCATCGCGGCGGTGGCGTACTCCAAAAGCAAGGACCTCGCGATCGGCGCCGACGGCGACCCCGACTCGGCGATCGGCATGGCGCACCACCCGGAGCAGATCCACTGACCGTGCGCAGGTCTGAGAGATCGGTGTGACCACCCCGATTTCCTGATCGGATGCCGTGGGGCCGGGTTCCGCTGGAACCCGGCCACACGGCATCCGGAAACGTTCGGGCTGCGCACGGCATACGCTCGTCCTCGATGACCAGCAAACCGCCCCGTGTCGACCCCGTCCTCATCGCTGCGCTCCGGGAGGACCTGCGCACGTCCAGCTTCACCGTGGCCGGCGTCGTGGACCTCCTGGGGCCGATGGCCGCCGCCGCCCTCGACCGTGAGCAGGTGCTCCCGGCGCAGCGGGTCACTGCCCGGTCCGAGGAGCCCTGCGCCACGCTCATCCGGCTGTTCGCCCTCGGTGACCCGGTCGATGCCGCGGAGGCCGAGCTCGCCCTGCCCACCCTCGGGGTCGATGGCGCCGTCGCCCTCGGTCTCATCGCGCCGGAGGGTGACGGCGTCGTCGCGCTGTGCGACCTGCGCCCGTATGCCGGTGACGACCTCGACTGGTGGGTCGCCTCGGACCTCGACGAGATGGCAACGCGCCGCCCGGTGCGCCAGGACCACGTGCTCGGCATCGGAGGTGCCTCGACGACGCTCGCCGCGTGGACCCCGCGGCCGCAGGTGGCCCGCGCCCTTGATGTCGGCACCGGGTGCGGGGTCCAGGCGCTGCACCTGGCGCAGCACGCGGACGAGGTCGTCGTCACGGACCTGTCGGAGCGCGCGCTGGCGTACGCCCGGTTCAACGCCGCCCTCGACGAGGCCGACTGGGAGGTGCGTGCAGGGTCGATGCTCGAGCCGGTCGCGGGGGAGCAGTTCGGGCTCGTCGTGAGCAACCCACCCTTCGTCATCACGCCCCGCTCGGGTGAGGTGCCGCTGTACGAGTACCGCGACGGGGGCGCCGCCGGGGATGCCGTCGTGCGCGACCTCGTCCGGGGTGTCGGCACTCATCTGGAACCTGGTGGCATCGCCCACTTCCTGGGCAACTGGGAGGTCCCACGCGGGACGACCTGGGTCGACCGCGTCGGTGACTGGCTCCAGGGCACCGGGCTGGACGCGTGGGTCGTGCAGCGCGAGGTGCAGGACCCGGCGCAGTACGCCGAGACGTGGGCGCGTGACGGCGGGCACCACCCGGGAACGGCCGACTTCAACACCATGTATGCCGCGTGGCTCGACGACTTCGCGACCCGCGACGTCGAGTCGATCGGCTTCGGGGTCGTCACCCTGCACCGCCCCCGGGTCGAGCGGGAGCCGTTCACCGACCTCATGGATGTGCCCTGGCCCGTGGAGTCCCCGATGGGACCGACGGTCCTGCGAGGCCTGCAGTCCCGGTGCTGGCTCGCAGAGCACGACGACGCCGCGGTGCTCGACACGGCGTGGTCGTGCGCCCCGGACGTCCACGAGGAGCGCCACACGATGCCCGGCGCGGATCACCCGAGCGTCATCGTCCTGCGCCAGGGAGGTGGGCTGCGACGGCACCTGACCCTCACCACCGTCACCGCCGCGTTCGCCTCCGTGTGCGATGGGGAGCTCACCGCCCGGGCCGCCGCTGCCGCGATCTCCGGGTTGCTCGACCTCGACGGGGATGCCGTGCGCGCGGACGTCGTCGCGTTCGTCCGGGATGCCGTCAAGGACGGCCTGCTGCGCTGACCCATCCGGCCAACCCATCGGGCCGACCCATCCGGATTGCCGTCGGCGACGAACCACTCCTGACGGGCCGGACTGGCCGGCCCGACGGAAGGTGGTGCAGGGACATGCGCACGTCGATGATCATGACAATGGCCGGTGCGGCTGGGCTCGGGCTGGCGCTCGCGGCAGCCCCGGCGAACGCCGGGCACCTCAACACCCTGCTGGAGGCCGACCTCAACGGCCGCAGCGAGGTCTCGGCCGACGGTTCACGGGGCGTGGTCGGCGACCCGAACGGGCGTGGCTCGTTCTACGTCTTCGGGATCGACGGCGACCCGACGACCCTGTGCTACGTGCTCGAGGTCGACCGGATCGCCGAGCTCGACCAGGCTCCGGGCAACGGTCGTGCAGCCCACATCCATGCCGGTGCGAAGGGCCAGAACGGTCCCGTCGAGGTCAACCTCGCGTGGCCCCAGGACGGGCAGGCCGCCGACTGCCTGACCGAGGGCGAGGCAGGAAAGGGCCTCGAGGCCGGCGAGGTCGCCCGGATCCTGGCCAACCCCGACGCCTACTACGTCAACGTGCACAACACCGAGTTCCCGGGTGGCGCCGTGCGCGGACAGCTGTACGGCGAGCACAGCCACTGACCGGCGGTTCCCGACGTCCTCGCAGGGGGGACGTCGGGAGCGCGCAGGTCGTCGAAGGGCGGCTCGGGGGTGACTTCGGGGGAGGGTTGTCATCGATGCCGTTCGCACGCTCGAGAGCGAGGTGCGCGAGCTCATCCGTCGTTCGGGTCTGGACCCGGCGCGCGACGAGGTGGCGGTGCGCCGGCTGGTCGGCGAGGCGGTGTCGCACGACGACGAGCGCTCGCTCTCCGGTGGGATGCCGGTGCTCGCTGACGTCGAGGCGGCCTCGCGCTCGGTGTGGGACAGCGTCGCGGGCTATGGGCCCCTGCAGCAAGTACTTCGACGACCCGGGACAGGCCACTCACGTAGCCCTGTCGCCGACCACGGCGGCAACCGAGGCCGCCCGAGAGGGCTCCGATGGTCACCGGGTCGCCCGCAGGGTATGAGCGCTCTTCACGGCCTCACCGTCGTCCCGGGACCCAGCCTGACCGACCCGCTCGTCTACGACGCCGGTCGCATCTACGCCGTCGTGGCTCGTGCCTTCCGCGTCGAGCGCAGCACCGAGTACGCCCCAGCGTTCAAGGGCGACAAGGTGGCACTGAAGTTCACCGGACGGTTCGGGGGAGGGCTAACGGTGCCGGGCAAGACGATTCGCAGCTCACCATCGCGGCTGCCTCACGAGACCTTGCCGAGAACATCATTGACAGAGCCACAGATCCGACGAAGGCGACGGGGAGTCCCAGAGCAGGTTCAGTTGGCCGAACAACACGCCGGGCGTGCTCAGGGCAGCACAGAACGCCAACGCCTCGTCGTACGTCGGGAGGCTCACGATCGTGAGTGACCCTTGCACCCGCGTTCCGCTGCATGTGCCGTCGCCCGAGCTGGTCGTGTACGCGTTTCCGTAGTCTCCGAGCGGCCCCGTGAGCAGCAGGTCGTTGGTGTAGGAGTCGGTGTCGTCGTAGCAGGTCGTGCCGGGGGTGGCGGGGGTGGCCGTCGTGACGCTGTAGACGGTGACGTAACTGATGCCCTGTGCGGTGTCCTTCTTGGTGGCGGGGACAAAGCCGGTCAGGGAGGTGCCGTAGGACGGGCTGGTGGCGGTGGCGGACTTCGCGCACCACGAGGCGCTGACGAGGGTGTAGGTGGCCCCGGTTGGGGCGGTGATGGTGAACGTCTTGTCCTTGAGGCCGCTGGCGATGGTCACGAGCACGCTGACCGTCGTGTTGGTTCTGGTGTCGGTGACCGAGATCATGGTGGGGCTGTCGGCAGCACGGACCTTCGTGCCGACGGTGCCGTTGCTGGTGGGGCACTGGCTTGTGGCCGAGGCGGCGTTGGCGGCTGGAACGGCCATGGTGGTTGACGCGGCCACCATGACGGCGACGAGCAGGATTCGACGTAGCACGGGCGCTCCCTTCCAACGGGAGCGGCCGGGGCACCGCCCCACCACGACGGACGCTAGTGGCGACACGACGGCGATGTCCATGGCCCAGAAGGGCTAGAGGCGCAACATGGGAACCCTCCGGGCCGATGGCCCTCGCACGGTCGCCGTCGTGCGCAAGGACGGCTCGGTCGAGGCCGACCGCAGCGTCGGCTTCCGCAACATCACCGTTGTCGGAGTCGTCGGTCGGGTCGCCTTCGGCTTCCTCTACCTGTCGGCCGTCGCCCGCATCGACGACGTGCCGTGGGCGCACGCGAGGGTGCCGACGCAGCACGGGGCTGTGGCGACAGGATCGATGACCTCGGTCTT
>DATIAB010000093.1:0-18249 GCA_035458265.1 Ornithinibacter sp.
TTGTCGAGCTGCTCGAGCACGAGGGAGTCCGAGAAGCTGCCCTTGAAGGTCATCAGGTGGTCGGTCGCGATGGAACCGGTGACGGCGATCTGCACGACGACGAACCTACTCCCTCCTGCGGCGGCCCTGCTCCGGCGCGGGCACGGCGAAGGGCCCGCGCAGGTGCGCGGGCCCTTCGGGTACTGAGGGAGCTGCGGGTGGTGCCAGCGGTCAGCTGAAGCTGTCGCCGCAGGCACACGAGCTGCCGGCGTTGGGGTTGTCGATGGTGAAGCCCTGCTTCTCGATGGTGTCGGCGAAGTCGATCGTCGCGCCCTCGAGGTAAGGGGCGCTCATCCGGTCGACGACGACCTCGACCCCGTCGAAGTCACGCACGAGGTCACCGTCAAGGGTGCGCTCGTCGAAGTAGAGCTGGTAGATGAGGCCGGAGCAGCCGCCGGGCTGCACCCCGACGCGCAGGCGCAGGTCGTCACGGCCCTCCTGCGCGAGCAGGGACGAGACCTTGTCGGCGGCGACGCCGGTGAGCACGACGCCGTGGGCGGGGATCTCCTCGACGGGGGCATCCGTGGGTGCGTCGGTGGTCTGGAGCTGGTCGCTCATGGGGTGCACTCCTCGTGCTGGGGGGTGGCTGTGGTGCGAGCCCGTTCGCCGTGGTCAACCCTTGGGGGGCCGCCGGTGTTCCCAGGCTCTCTCGTCAAGGATACGACCCGGGATCGCGAGGAGCGCATCCGCGCCGGTCAGCGGACGGGTGACCACGTGCGGGCCACCCGCGCCGTGCGCTGCGCCAGCGTGGCCACGGGATGGGCGATCATGGCCTCGACCTCGGCGCTGGTGTCCGCCACGGCATAGCAGCCGGCGAACCCCATCGTCATCGTCTCGCGACGACCGAGCAGGCACTCTCCCGCGATGAGCACCGTGGGCCGCCCGGTCTCCATCGTCGCCTCGGCGACACCGGCCACGACCGAGCCCCGTGTCGCGCTCCAGTCGACGACCCCGGCCCCGGTGACGACGAGGTCGCTGCGCGCCGCAGCCACCCCGAAGCCGCACTCGCGCAGCACCTCCCCGACGCCGCCGACGCGGCGGGCACCGAGTGCCAGCAACGCGTACCCGAGGCCGCCGGCGGCACCGGCTCCCGGCTCGCGGTCCAGGCGCCACGGCATCCCGCTCAGCAGGTCCACCTGGGGGGTGGGAAGGGCTCTACGCATCACCTCGGTGAACCTGCCCAGGGCCGCCTCGAGCGCCTGGGCCTGTTCGCGGCTGGCCCCCTTGCGCGGTGCCTCGACGGCACTGGTCCCGCGCAGACCGAGCAACGGGGTCTCGTCGTCGGTGGCCAGAACGAGGTCGACCCCGCGCCACCGGTCGATGACACCCGGTAGCCCGAGGAGCACGTCGTCGGGGGCCGCAGCGAGCTGCAACCCGCCCCGGGCCAGCGCGGATGCCGGGCCGGCGCCCAGCGCCGCGAGCAGACCCGCGCCGGCATCGTTGGTTCCACTGCCTCCGACTCCCACCACGATCTTGTCCGCACCGGCGGCGAGAGCGGCCTCGAGCAGCTGCCCCACCCCCCAGGTGCCACTCAGCCCCGGGTCACGCTCGTCGGCTCCGAGCAGGTGCAGCCCGCTGGCCTGGGCCGCCTCGACGTATGCCGTGCGCCGACCGTCGCGCTCCACGAGGAGCACCGCGGCGGGCACCTCACGACCGAGGGGGTCGCTCACCGTCGTCGCGACGGTCGTCCCTCCGAGGGCGCGGCCGAGGACGTCGAGGAAGCCCGGCCCCCCGTCGGAGAGAGGGAGCACCTCGACGTCGTCGTGGGGGGCTCCCTGCGCCCAGCCCTGCGCCATCGCGGTGGCTGCCTGAACCGGGCCCAGCGTCGAGCCGAAGGAGTCGGGGGCGATCAGCACACGCACGCGTCGAGGTTATCGTCCTACGATCGGGGGGTGACGACGACGACCGGACCTACGCACGCCAAGCTGCCGCTGCTCGTCCTCGGGACGGGGCGCGACCTCGCGAGCGAACGTGGCGTGGAGTGCCCTGGCGACCTCCCCGCCCCCTCCGACCCCGACCTCGTGGCCCGGGCGCGAGCGGCCAAGGCGGCGCTCGGCGACCGCGTGTTCGTGCTCGGCCACCACTACCAGCGCGACGAGGTCATCGAGTTCGCCGACGTGACGGGTGACTCGTTCAAGCTGGCCAAGGAAGCCGCCGCCCGCCCGGATGCCGAGTGGATCGTCTTCTGCGGGGTGCACTTCATGGCCGAGTCCGCCGACATCCTCACCGCGGACAGCCAGACCGTGATCCTGCCCGACCTCGCCGCCGGGTGCTCGATGGCCGACATGGCGGCGATCGACCAGGTCGAGGAGTGCTGGGACGAGCTCGTCGAGGCGGGGGTCGCCGACGTCACCGTCCCCGTGACCTACATGAACTCCTCCGCCGCGATCAAGGCCTTCACGGGCCGCCACGGTGGCACCATCTGCACGTCGTCGAACGCGAAGACCGCTCTCACCTGGGCGCTGGAGAAAGCGGGCGACGGCGGCAAGGTCCTCTTCCTCCCCGACCAGCACCTGGGCCGCAACACCTACGCCCGCGACCTGGGCGGCGCGCTCGCGGACTGCGTCGTCTGGGACCCGCACCGGCCCATGGGCGGCCTGACCCCCGAGCAGCTGCGCGACGCGACGATGATCCTGTGGCGCGGCCACTGCTCGGTGCACGGCCGCTTCACCGTCGAGGCCGTCGAGGCCGCCCGCCGCACCATCCCCGGCGTCAAGGTCATCGTGCACCCCGAGTGCCGTCACGAGGTCGTGGAGCTCGCCGACGAGGTGGGTTCCACGGAGCGGATCATCAAGACCATCGCGGCAGCGCCTCCCGGGACGGCCTGGGCGGTCGGCACCGAGCTCAACCTCGTGCAGCGGCTGGCTGTTCAGTTCCCCGAGCAGCGCATCGCCTTCCTCGAGAAGAACGTCTGCTACTGCTCGACGATGAACCGCATCGACCTGCCCCACCTCGTGTGGACGCTGGAGTCACTCGTCGAGGGTCGGGTGGTCAACCCCATCCGGGTCGACGAGCAGGTGGCCCACCACGCCCGGGTCGCGCTGGACCAGATGCTCGCCCTGCCCGGCGAGACCTCCAAGGACTGAACCTTCCCCTGCCTCTCAGCGGTGCAGGTCAGCGCGGGAGCGCGCCGAGCCGAGCCAACAGCACCGCCTCTGCGACGCACACCTTCTCGAACTCCTCGAGGTGCAGCGACTCGTTCGCACCGTGGGCGCGCGTGTCGGGGTCCTCGACCCCGGTGACGAGGATCGCGGCATCCGGGAAACGCGCGGCGAAGGCGGCGACGAACGGGATGGACCCGCCGACCCCGATGTCCACCGGCGCCACCCCCCAGGCGTCGTGAAAGGCCGCGCGCGCCTGGTCGTAGATCGGACCGTCGGCATCGGCGGCGAACCCGAGCCCGCGGTCGTCGAGGGTCACCTCGACCCGGGCACGCCACGGAGCGTGTGCGAGCAGGTGGGCGCGAAGCAGCTCGAACGCGGCGAGGTCGTCCTCGTCGGGCGCCAGCCGCATCGAGATCTTGGCCGCGGCGGACGGCACGAGCGTGTTCGAGGACGTGGCCACCGACGGGGCGTCGATGCCGATCGTCGTGATCGCCGGCTTGGTCCACATCCGTGAGAGCAACGATCCGGACCCGATCGTGCACACCCCCTCGAGCAACCCGGACTCCTCACGCAGCCGCGCCTCGTCGAAGGCCAGGTCGGCAGCCTCGCCGGACCGCAGGCCCTCGACGGCGACCTCCCCGGTGTCGTCGTGCAGGCTCGCGAGCAGCCGCACGAGCGCGGTGATCGCGTCGGGTACGGCTCCACCGAACATCCCCGAGTGGATGCCGTGGTCGAGCGTGCTCACCGTGACGACGACCCGGATCATGCCGCGCAGCGTCGTCGTGAGCGCCGGCTCGCCGATGGCCCAGTTCGTGGAGTCGGCCAGGACGATCGCATCGGCCCGCAGTCGCTCGCCGTGACGCTCGAGGATCGTCGCCAGCGACTCCGACCCGATCTCCTCCTCGCCCTCGACGAAGACCGTCACGCCGACGGGCAGCGCACCGGCGTGGGCCCGCAGCGCCGCGACGTGCGCCATGACCCCCGCCTTGTCGTCGGCAGCGCCGCGGCCGTACAGCCGCCCGTCCCTCTCGGTGGGCTCGAAGGGCGGGCTGTCCCAGAGGGCGCCGTCGCCCGGCGGCTGCACGTCGTGGTGGGCGTAGAGCATCACCGTGCGCGACCCGGGCGGACCCGCGAGGTGCCCGATGACCGCCGGCCGGCCGCCCTCCCGCACGATCTCGACCTCGAGCCCCTCGGCACGCAGCAGGTCGGCCGTCGCGTGCGCACTCGCCTCGACGTGGGCCTGGTCGAAGGCGTCGAGGCTGACGCTCGGGATGCGGGTCAGCGCCTCCAGGTCGGTGCGCACCTGCGGCATCAGGGCGTGCACCCGCTCGCGCAGGTCGTGGATCTGGTCGGCGGCGAGGACGTCGTTCACGCTGCCGACCCTACCCACGGCGGTGGGTGACGACGAGGTTGTCGGGGGGGTGCCCGGGGGGCGGAGCCCCCCGGAAGGACGGATGCCGTGGCGCGGCATCCGTCCCACAGCACCTACAGTGGTGGGGTGTTCGGACGCAACAAGACGACCAATGAGCGGCTCACCGACGAGGCGCTCCACCCCGCGCGCGAGGGGGCCAAGAACCGGCCCACGCCCAAGCGCAAGGACCAGGAGGCCGCCCGGCGCCAGCCGCTCGTCGTCGCGGACCGCAAGCAGGCCAAGAAGCAGGACCGCGCCAAGCGCAACGAGCAGATGGCCAAGACGCGCCAGGCGATGATGACCGGCGACGACTCCGGCCTCCCCCCGCGCGACAAGGGCCCGGTGCGGCGCTACATGCGCGACTACATCGACGCCCGGCGCAACCTTGCCGAGTTCATGCTCCCGGTCATGCTCATCGTGCTGGCCCTGAGCTTCCTGCGCACGAGCCAGATCCTGTTCTTCGTCACCCTGCTGACCTACTCGATCCTGCTCACCGCCGTCGCCGACACCTTCATCATGTGGCGCGGGCTGCGCAAGCGGCTCACCGAGAAGTTCGGCGAGGAGGCCGCCAAGGCCAAGGGCAACGGCATGTACGCCGCGATGCGCGCCTTCCAGCTGCGCCGGTCGCGGATGCCGCGGGCGCTGGTCAAGCGCGGCGAGTACCCCGCCTAGACCCGGGTCCGGACCAGCTCAGGGGGTCGCGGTCAGCACTCGCATCACCACCGACGGCCGGAGGAGCGCCGAGGGTGGGTCCACCATGCTGGTCACGCGCAGGAAGGCCTGGCCGAGGTGGGCATCGTGTTCGGCGCCCTTCTGCAGCCGCCGGACGTACCGGCCGAGGAAGCGGGTCGCCGGGGTGCGTGTCCCCTGCACTTCGGGAAAGGACAGGTCGGCGCCGAGCGCCATGGCCCAGGCCACCCCGCTGATGCGCCCCACCTCGAGCCGGTGGTCCCGAGTCTGCCCATCGGCGAGATACGGGCTGAGGGCGGCAGCCTCGAGAGCCG
This sequence comes from Ornithinibacter sp., assembly GCA_035458265.1. Taxonomy (GTDB): domain Bacteria; phylum Actinomycetota; class Actinomycetes; order Actinomycetales; family Dermatophilaceae; genus Fodinibacter. Next base: position 5,559 of record DATIAB010000093.1, read on the forward strand.
CCACGGTCATCCCTTGTCCGTAGATCGGGTTGAGGGTGCACACCGCGTCGCCCAGGACTGCGAGGCCTTCTGGGAAGCGCGTCAGCCGGTCGTAGCGGTTCCTCACCGATGATGGGTAGCGGTAGGCGACGGGCTCGTCGAGGGGTTGTGCCTCGCGCAGGATGTCGTGGATGTCCGGCTGGGCGAGATCGGCCGCGAACCGTGCGAAGCCTTCGGGGTCGGTCGGGGGGTGGTCACCGAGGACGCCCATCAGGGTGACCAGGCAGCTGCCGTCCTCGATGAGGGACAGACCGCCCCCTCGTGGTCGCCCGGGGATGGGTGCAGAGATGGCGACGAGGTCGTTGCCGAGCGTTTCAGGACGGACACGATAGTGGCGACTTGCGTAGCCGACCCCGATTCGGATCTTCTCCTGCTGTGGGGCCGGGTAGCCCAAGGACTCCAGCCAGATCGGCAGGCGCGAGCCACGCCCGGTCGCGTCGACGACGATGTCTGCGGGGAGCTGCTCCTCGGCGCTTCCGTCGGCGCGGCCGATCACTCGGGCGCCGACGATCCGGTGGTTGTCGCGACTTGCCGTGAGGCCGACGACATCGCGCTCGGGCAGCATCCTGACGGCGGGCAGTGCCACGACCCTGCGGCGGATGGCCCACTCGAGGGTGGGGCGACTCACGCACAGTGCGGTCAGTCCGCAGGGTGCTTGACGGAACCGGTGTCCGCCGAAGGTGAGCCGAGTGCTGCCGAGCATGTCGCCGACTGGTGCGCCCCCGGCAACCAGCTCGGCCGTCAGCCCGGGGAACAGCTCTTCGAGCACCTGGTGACCGCGAGCGAGCAGTCCGTGCAGGTGCCGCGCCTGCGGCGTGCCGCGGCGCGGTGCCGGGTCCGGACCGAGGGGGTCGCGGTCGATGACCAGCACCTCGGCGAAGTCGTCGGCGAGGACACGTGCTGCGAGTAGCCCGGCGATGCTGCCGCCGAGGACGACGGCACGGTCGCGCTGGATGGGTGTCATGGCTGCCTCCTGGGGTGTCGCTTCGATTGCCTTCGAGGCTCCCCGCGGGCACAGGCCGTTCACCAGGTCAGGTGCTGTCCACTCCTGCTCATCCCCGGCCCAGTTCCCGCTGCCACAGCGTGGCCACGACGCGGTCCAGTCCCATGCGGAGATGGCGACGGTAGGTGCTGAACGGCAGGTTGAGCGCGGCTGCGGCCGCCTCCTGGGTACGCGAGCTGCGCAGGTAGGTCCGGTCCAGGGCGCGGAAGAGCCTGTCGTCACGCGGGTCGCCGGCCAACGACGACGCGGCAGCACGGATCAGCTCCTCCAGTGCCTGCGCCCCCGTCGCGCCGTCAAGACTGGCGACCAGGCGCGTGCGCACAAGCGGGCTGAGGGCGAGCAGATCGGGCCGGTGCAGATCCCGCATCGCCTGCCGCACCGCTGCCTCGAAGTCTGTGTGGGAGAGAACCAGCAGTTCCGGCTCCGACGGGGCCGCCGGGAGGAGCAAGGCGTCGTCCGCCAGTGCCCGCTCGGTCCATCGCTCGGTCATCGCCTCGACCGGAACCCGGCGGAAGTCGTGTGCGAAGAGCCCGTAGCGTCGGTCATCCACGAAGAAGTCGGCTCCTTCGGCCCTCGGCAGGTCGGCGGCCGCAAGGTAGTCCTCCCACAGGTCCGGCTCGGCAAGGGCAACGAAGTCCCATGCGAGGTGCGGGGTGGTCAGCTGACGCTGCAGGGTGAGGATCGGGACGGTGTTCAGCGTCGCCGATGGCCCTTGGTAGGTCTCGGCGTCGACGATGAAGCGGCACTGGGTCACGGTCTCCCCCGACCGCACGGGCGCCGTCCGTTCCGCGTAGGACCAGGCTGCCGCCGCGCCAGGGTCCGCGGCACGATCCGTGTCGCTGGCGGCACTGAGATCGAGCAAGGCCACCACGCCTCGCACGTTCCCATCCCGCTCCCGCACCACGTGGAATCCTTGGGGCTGCCGGTCGAGCCAGTGGATCGCCAGCCCAGCCGAACGGTCACCCTCCGCGGACCTGATGAGGTCGTGGATGACCGTACGGTCGGCGGCAGCTGCCCGATCCGGGTAGTGATCCCCCCACTGATCCCAGGCCACCGGCGACAGGACGCTGCGCAGGTTTCGGAACAGGAACTTCAGGTCGGCGATCGCTCGTTGCTGCTCACGCCCCTCGCAGCGCCACACCAGCTCCAGCGCGTGGGCCCGGACCGCCCGGAACACCTGGCGGTATCCCTCCGGGTCGCGCCAGCGCAGGTCCACATCGAGCAGGTCACGGACCAGGTCGTGGGGCAGCGCACCGTCGGACCTGACTTCCATGACCGACAGCCCCACCAGCCAGCGAAACACCTCGTGCGGGTCGCCGGAGTCACCCACGACGTCGCGGAGCAGACTCTCGGACGTCACTCTCGCCACCGCGGAGACCTCCAGCGCCCTCCGGTGCGCCGCTGACGGCACCCCGGTCACCAGCCGCTCCAACAACCCGCCCACGAGGTCGGCGGGCACCTCGGTCAGGGGAATGTCCGGATCGCGGGCCAGGACATCGACCATCAACGACAACGTCAGAGGATGACCGTGCGTCAGCGCGACCACCTCGGACCGTCGGGCCACAGGGACGCCGCGCCGACCCAGGTAGCTGCGAGCATCGTCAGGATCGAGGTTTCGAAGCGACACCACCCGAAGGATCTCCGACCACGCAGCGTCAGCGCGCCACTCCGGTCGCGGTGGCTGACGGCTCGCGATCACCGTCACAGCCGTCGCCGGAAGCCCGGGCAACAAGTGCTCACGGAACCACCCGTCCAGAGGGCTCAGCCACTCATAGCCGTCGACCAGCAGTACCACCCGCTCGCCCAACGCCGGCGGGACCGGAGCATCGTCAGAGTGCTCCCCCAGGACGCCAGCAGCGTCCAGGACCCCCTGGGGGGTGCCCTCCACGTCCCGGCCGTGGACGTGAACCACCTTGGCGCCTGCAGCACCAGCGACCGCGGCGTACTCCTCGAGAAGCATGCTCTTCCCCACGCCCCCGGGGCCGTAGACGAACAGCACCCGCAGGCCCGGATCCTGCGAACCCAGGGCGACCCTGAACAGGTCCATCTCAGCGACGCGACCGACGAACAGGTGTCGCCGACGAGCTTCGAGCCATCCGCGCAGGGTTCCCGCCGGGTAGGGGCTCTCCCCGGTCATCTCCCCATCGTGACAGACAGGGCGGAGAGCTGTCGACGAGAGCACGACGCGAACGGTGACCATGACGTTGCCAGAGCCACAGCACCCGGCGCCAAGAACGGGGGTGCTCCGGTCGGTTGGACGTCTTGCCAGACCTGTCGTTGGCGTGCGCGCGGACCATGGCGGTTCTGCACCCTGTTCCTGCGTTCCTACCACCTCGGCGGACGGTGACGAAGGAGACACCCTGAACCGGCCCGCAGCACCTTGACACCGCCAGGACCCGGGCGAACGCTGGACGTAGACGGACCTGCGAAGGGAGGCTCTGTCATGCAGTGGGATCTGGGAGTCAGCGGGTTGCTCTACCTCACCGCCATGTCACTGGCGTTCGGGGTGCTGGCCGCGTTGCTCGTCGGCAAGGGGACGGCATACCGGCTCCGGGCGGGCGCCATCACGACCGCGGCCTGCCTCGGCATCGGGCTGTTCGTCAGTGAGGTGCTGTTCGGCTGGGCGACCGAGGAGGAGCTGCAGCCCAACATTGACGGCTTGTCACGTGACGAGGTGCTGGCGTCCAGCGTCGTGACGACGGCGATCGTCGTGCTGGCCGTGAGGTACATGGCTCGCCGGTCTGAGCGCAGGGCCACGCACCCCGGCTGGCACGTGGGGCGAGGTGGGCGGCACCACCACGCCTGATCAACTGGACGTCCTCGTCATGTCGGTCTCAGGGTGCGGGGTCCAGGCTCATCGGCCCGTAGGCCTTCTCGCCGTCGCGCCACAGCGTGACCGCCGCGACCCCGGCATCCGTGAGGTCCTGCCAGACCTCGCCGAACCACGACTCGGCGTCCGCCTGGGTCGGGAAGGCCGTCGTGCCAAGGCCCGCGGCATCCATCGACGAGCCGGCCGCATCCTCGTAGGACCACGTCCACCGCTCACTCATGACGAGCGCACCCCGACCTCGACGAACGGCGGCTTCGACACCGTCGCGGCCACCTCACGCCCGCGGACGTCGATGACGACGTCGTCGCCGAGCGTCACCGAGCGGTCGAGCAGCGCCAGGGCGATGCCCTGGCGCCGGGTGGGCGAGAACGTCCCTGACGTGACCTCGCCGACGACGGCGCCGGTGCTGTCCCTGACCTCGCAGTGTGAACGCGGGATACCGCGCCCGGTCACCACCAGACCACGCATGAGGCGCGACTGCTTGGCGGCGCGTTGAGCCGTGAGCGCCTCGCGACCCCAGAACGCGGGCTTGTCCCAGCCGACCGCCCAGGCGGCCCCGGCCATGACCGGCGTGATGTCGACCGAGAGGTCGTTGCCGTGCAGCGGGTAACCCATCTCGGTGCGCAGGGTGTCGCGCGCGCCGAGGCCGCACGGCATCCCGTCCTGAGCCGCGACGGCGGCGGCGAGGGCGTCCCACACGGACGCTGTGACGTCCCATGCGGGGACGATCTCGTAGCCGCGCTCACCCGTGTAGCCCGTGCGGCAGACGATGACCGGCAGGCCCTCCCAGTCGGTCTCGACGAAGCTCATGTAGTCGTGGTCGACGGGCAGGCCCAGCCCGCTCAGCACCTCGTCGGACCGCGGTCCCTGCACGGCGATGACGCCGTAGCGGTCGTGCAGGTTCTCGACGGTGATGCCCTCGGGCGCCGCGGCGGCGAGCAGCTCGACGACCGCGGCGGTGTTCGCCGCGTTGGGGATGAGGAAGACGTCGTCATCGGAGCGCAGGTACTGGATGAGGTCGTCGACGACCCCTCCGGTCTCGGTGCAGCACATCGTGTACTGCGCCTGGCCGGGCACGATGCGGCGCAGGTCGTTGGTGAAGCATGCGTTGACGAACTCCGCCGCGCCGGGGCCGGACACGCGGGCCTTGCCGAGGTGCGACACGTCGAAGATCCCGACGCGCTCGCGCACGGCCGCGTGCTCGGCGACCACCCCGCCGCCCGGGTACTCGATGGGCATCGACCAGCCGCCGAAGTCGGCCATCTTGGCGCCGAGGGAGACGTGCCGGTCATGGAGCGGGGAGTGCAGCAGGTCGGTCATGGTCGGCACGTTACCGCGTGCTCGTGCGTCCCAGACCGGTCGCTAGGGTGCCGACATGACTTCCGTGTCGCTCACCACCCGCACCCCTGCCGAGCTCGCCGTCGACTGCCTCGTCATCGGCTCGGTGCGCACCCCCGACGGGGCAGATCTCGCCACCGGTCACGGCCTGCCGCGAAAGGCCGTCGTACACCTGCAGGCCGTGCTCTCCGACGTCGAGGCCACCGGTAAGGCGGACGAGGTCGTGCGCGTCGTCGCGGTGCCGGGCGTCAAGGCGACGTCCGTCGTCGTCACCGGGCTCGGTGACGGCACCTCCCGCCGGGCGACCTACCCCCACCCCGTCCTTCGGTCGGCCGCCGGGGCAGCCCTGCGTACGGTTCGCGGCAAGCGCGCCGTCGCGGTCGCGCTGCCGACGCCCGACGTCGAGAGCCTGTCAGCCGTCGCGGACGGGGCGTATGCCGGGTGCTACCACTACGACAAGGCGGCACCGCTCGTCGTCACCCCGGCCCGCCGCGCGGTCGCCGGGCGCGCGGTGAAGGTGGGCACGAGCGCCGCCGCGACGGCATCCGGCCCGAGGGTGCTCGTGGTCTCGGGCGCCGGTCAGGGGCGAGCGGCCAAGGATGCCGTGGCGCGCGCCGGCATCCTGGGTGCAGCACGTGACTGGGCGCGTGACCTGGTCAACACCCCGCCGAACTACCTGTACCCGCAGTCGTTCGCGGACGCGGTCAAGAAGCGCGTCACAGCATCCAGCGCCCGTGTCACCGTCTCGGTGCTCGACGACAAGGCTCTCGTCAGGGGTGGGTTCGGCGGCATCGTCGGCGTGGGCCAAGGGTCCGCCAACCCGCCGCGCATCGTCACGATGTCGTACGCGCCGGCATCCCCGAAGGCGTCCGTGGCGCTCGTGGGCAAGGGCATCACCTTCGACTCGGGTGGGCTGAACATCAAGCCGTCGTCAGGGATGGTGACGATGAAGTGCGACATGGCCGGGGCGGCCGCCGTCGCGGCTGCCGTGCTCGCCGCCGCCGAGCTCGCGCTGCCCGTGGCCGTCACCGGCTACCTGTGCCTCGCCGAGAACATGCCGAGCGGCACCGCCCAGCGCCCGAGCGATGTCGTCGTCATGCGCAACGGCACGAGCGTGGAGATCCTCGACACCGACGCCGAGGGGCGCATGGTGCTCGGCGACGGGCTGTGCCTGGCCAGCGAGAAGAACCCCGACTGGGTCGTGGACATCGCGACCCTCACGGGGGCGCAGGTGATCGCCCTCGGCGCCGACATCGCCGGCGTCATGGCCAACGACGACGCCTTCCGATCCCGCGTGGTCGACGCCGCCGGTGCGGCGGGCGAGGGCGCCTGGCCGATGCCGCTGCCCGTCGAGCTTCGCGCCAAGCTCGACACGCCGACCGCCGACCTCGCCCACAAGGGTGACCGCGACGGCGGCATGCTCACCGCCGGGCTCTTCCTCAAGGAGTTCGTCGGCGAGGGCATCCCATGGGCCCACCTCGACATCGCCGGGCCGGCGTTCAACGAGAAGGCCGCGAAGGGGCACACCCCCAAGGGCGGCACGGGGTTCGGAGTCGGCACACTCCTGGCCCTCGTGGAGGCGACCGCCGGCTGAGCGCGTGCGGCCCTTCGGGTCAGCCGCCGCTCTTGCGGCGGAACATCTGCTGGGTCGCGCTGGACTCCGGCCCGTGGGCGTGGTCGACCTTGGAGTGCTCGGAGTGGTCGGAGACGTCAGCGCCGCCGTGCGACGTCTTCGCGTCCAGGGCTGCACGGAACTTGGCCTTCACGTCCTCGTCGACGGTGGGGCGCGGCTTCTTCGAGGCTGGCATGGTGTTCCTCTTCCTGGTGCGGGTGGTCAACCCCAACCTTCGCAGACGGCCGGACGGCCATCGACCAGATGTGCTCGGCGTTGCTTCGGTGGTCAGCGTTGCCCGGTTGTCAGCGTTGCTTCGGCCGCCGCTGCCTCGAGGTCCACTGGCGCATGCGGGCGGGATACCCGGTCTGGTTGACGTCGTACACGGGGACGTCGAGGGAACGAGCCACCTCGAAGGCCACCGGACGCGACGGCAACGCCCTGCGCGTCCACTCACCGTCATGGGCGATGAGCACGACCGTGGTGGCGGTGATGTTGGTCGCCGGCTCGACATAGGCCTCGACCCCGCGCCGGGTGCCCACGAACTCCTGCAGGTGGGCACGCGCGCCCGAGACGTCACCACCACCGTGCGGTGCCGGCTGACCGCGACCGCGTTTCCACCACGCCATGCGGACACGATAAACGCTCGGGAGTGACAAGATGCTGCGTGGCGCCCCACCACGCGCGAAGGAGCATCGGATGCCGGCCACCGCCGAAACCACCCATGACGTCGTCGTCCTCGGGGGAGGGAGCGGCGGCTACGCGTGTGCCCTGCGCGCCGCCGAGCTGGGCCTGACCGTCGCCCTCGTCGAGAAGGACCTGCTGGGCGGCACCTGCCTGCACCGTGGATGCATCCCGACCAAGGCCCTGCTGCATGCCGCCGAGGTCGCCGACTCGGCCCGCGAGGCCGCCCGGTTCGGGGTGCGAGCGACTCTCGACGGCGTCGACCTCCAGGGAGTCACGGCCTACCGGGAGGGCGTCGTGAGCCGGCTCCACAAGGGGCTTCAGGGTCTGGTCTCGTCGCGCAAGGTCGACTACGTCCAGGGCGAGGGCCGCCTCGACGGTGCTCGAACGGTGGTCGTCGGCGACCGCCGCCTCGTGGGGCGCAACCTCGTCCTCGCGACGGGCTCGTATGCGCGCAGCCTGCCCGGGCTGGAGATCGGTGGGCCGGTGATGACCAGCGACGGGGCCCTCGCCCTCGAGGAGGTGCCGGGCAGGGTCATCGTCCTCGGCGGCGGCGTCATCGGTGTGGAGTTCGCGTCCGTCATGCGCTCGTTCGGTGCGGAGGTGACGATCGTCGAAGCCCTCCCCCGGCTCGTGGCCGCCGAGGACCCTGCCATCAGCACCGCCCTGGAGCGCGCCTACAAGAAGCGCGGCATCGCCGTGCGCACGGGGGTCCGCTTCGGGGCTGCAACCCCGTCCGACGACGGCGTCAGCGTTCGCCTCGAGGGCGGCGAGGAGCTGAGCGCCGACGTGCTGCTCGTGGCCGTCGGGCGTGGACCCTCCACGGCCGGGCTCGGATTCGAGGAGGCGGGGGTCGCCCTCGATCGCGGGTTCGTCGTCACCGACGAACGCTGCCGCACCTCGGTCGACGGGGTGTACGCCGTCGGCGACATCGTCCCTGGGCTCCAGCTCGCGCACCGCGGGTTCGCCCAGGGCATCTTCGTCGCCGAGGACATCGCCGGGCTCGGACCGTTGCCCCTCGTCGAGTCGAACCTCCCGCGCGTCACCTACTGCGAGCCGGAGATCGCGTCGGTGGGGCTCACCCAGGAGCAGGCCGCCGCGGTGCACGGCGACCGCGTCGAGACCTACGAGTACAACCTCGGCGGCAACGGCAAGTCCCAGATCCTGCGCACCCAGGGCTTCGTCAAGCTCGTCCGGGTCAAGGACGGGCCCGTCGTCGGCATCCACATGGTCGGATCGCGCATGGGCGAGCAGATCGGCGAGGCTCAGCTGATCGTCTCCTGGGAGGCCCACGCAGAGGACGTCGCCGCGCTGCTGCACGCCCATCCCACCCAGAACGAGGCACTCGGAGAAGCACACCTGGCGCTCGCCGGGAAACCGCTGCACGCACACAACTAGAGTGGTCAACGTCACCGCCCACAAAGGAGAGCTGTCCCGATGTCAGAACGCGTGAAGATGCCTGCGCTCGGCGAGTCCGTCACCGAAGGGACCGTGACGCGGTGGCTCAAGGGGGTCGGAGACAGCGTCGAGGTCGACGAGCCACTGCTCGAGGTCTCGACCGACAAGGTCGACACCGAGATCCCCTCGCCCGTCGCCGGCACGCTTCAGGAGATCCTCGTCCAGGAGGACGACACCGTTCCGGTCGGCGCCGACCTCGCGGTCATCGGTGACGCTGACGCACCCGCTCCCAGCGCGGACGCTTCCGCACCGGCAGCGGAGGAAACGCCCGCACCGGCAGCGGCGGAGACCCCAGCGCCGGCACCGCCCGCAGAGGAGGAGCCTGCTGCTCCCGCGGAGGAGCCCGCTGCTCCCGCCGAGGAGCCCGCGGCGCCGCAGGCGGCCGCGACAACGGGAACTTCCGACGACGGCACCACCGTGACAATGCCGGCACTCGGCGAGTCCGTCACCGAGGGAACGGTCACCCGCTGGTTGAAGCAGGAGGGTGACGAGGTGGCGCTCGACGAGCCGCTCCTCGAGGTCTCCACCGACAAGGTCGACACCGAGATCCCCTCCCCCGTCGCGGGAACGCTGACCAGGATCCTCGTCCAGGAGGACGACACGGTGCCGGTCGGCGCCGACCTCGCCGTCATCGGCGGCTCCGGCGGTGGCGCTGCCCCCGCGGCGGCGCAGGAGGCTCCCGCAGCCTCGCCGGCACCCGCAGCCGAGACCCCCGCCCCGGCTGCTCCCGCCCCGGCTGCTCCCACCCCGGCGGACCCCCCGCCCGCCCCCGCACCGGCTGCACCGGCACCCGCCGCCACGGCACCGGAGCCCGCTCCTCCGGCCCCCGCCCCGGCTGCGCCGGCACCGGCCGCACCAGCTGCGTCCACCCCGGGCTCCGACGACAGGGACGCCGCCGCCTACGTCACTCCGCTCGTGCGCAAGCTCGCCGCAGACCAGGGCATCGACCTCGCGACGCTCACCGGCACCGGCATCGGTGGCCGCATCCGCAAGCAGGACGTCGTGGCCGCCGCCGAGGCGAAGAAGGCTCCCGAGGCTCCACCCGCAGCAGCGCCGGCCCCGGCCCCAACTGCGGCGTCCGCGCCCGCCCCGGCCGCCACGGACTCCCGCCGCGGAACCACGGTGAAGCTTTCCCGCCTTCGCCAGACGATCGCCCGCCGGATGGTCGAGTCGCTGCAGGTCTCGGCACAGCTCACCACGGTCGTCGAGGTCGACGTCACCCGCATCGCGCGGCTGCGCGACCGGGCCAAGGGCGACTTCGCGGCGCGCGAAGGCACCAAGCTGAGCTTCCTGCCGTTCTTCGCACTGGCCGCCGTCGAGGCCCTCAAGGCCCACCCGACGGTCAACGCCAGCCTCGACGGCGACCAGGTCACCTACTACGGTGCCGAGCACCTCGGCATCGCCGTCGACACCGAGAAGGGCCTGCTCGTCCCGGTCCTGAAGAACGCGGGCGACCTCAACATCGCCGGCCTGGCCCGCGGCATCGCCGACGTCGCGGACCGCACCCGGAACAACAAGATCATGCCCGACGACCTCTCCGGTGGGACCTTCACGATCACCAACACCGGGTCGCGCGGGGCACTGTTCGACACCCCGATCATCAACCAGCCGCAGGTGGCCATCCTCGGCACCGGCGCCGTGGTGCGCCGGCCGATCGTCGCGATGACGGAGGACGGCGGCGAGACGATCGCGATCCGCTCCATGGTCTACCTGGCCCTGTCCTACGACCACCGCATCGTCGACGGCGCGGATGCCGCGCGCTTCCTCACGACGATGAAGTCGCGTCTCGAGGAAGGCGCCTTCGAGGCCGACCTGGGTCTGTGATGCGGGCTCGTCGGAGCACCACATGAGCCGCATCGCCGTCACCGGGTCATCCGGCCTGATCGGCACCGCCCTCGTCGCGGCGCTGCGTGAGCGCGGCGACGAGGTGGTGCGGTTGGTCCGCCACCCCGCCCGTGGGCGGGACGAGGTGCAGTGGGCCCCGGACAGCCGCGCCCTCGACCCCCGGTCCCTCGACGGGGTCGACGGTGTCGTGCACCTCGCCGGCGCCGGCCTGGGGGACAAGCGGTGGTCCCCCGCCTACAAGCGCGAGATCCTCGCCTCCCGCACCGACGGCACCCACGCCATCTCGACCGCCGTGGCCGCGGCCGACCACCCCGTTCGCCTGGTGTCGGGGTCAGCCGTCGGCTACTACGGGAGCCGCGGCGACGAGCCACTCACCGAGACGAGCCCGCCGGGCGAGGGGTTCCTCACCGACGTCGTCCTCGCGTGGGAGGCCAGTGCGCAACCCGCCGTGGATGCCGGGGCCCCGGTCGCGCTGGCGCGCACCGGAATCGTGCTGGCCCGCGAAGGCGGCGCGATGAAGCGGCTCCTCCAGCTCGCCCGCCTCGGCCTGGCCGGGCCGCTCGGCTCCGGGAAGCAGTTCTGGCCGTGGATCACGATGGTCGACGAGGTCGGCGCCCTGCTGCACCTGCTCGACCGCCCCGACATCACCGGCCCGGTCAACCTCGCCGCTCCCGAGCCGGCCAGGCAGCGCGAGATCATCTCGGCGATCGGACGCGCCCTGCACCGGCCCGCGTTCGTCCCGGCTCCGGCCTTCGCCCTGCGAATTATCCTCGGAGAGTTCGGAAGCGACGTTCTCGGGAGTCAGCGCGTCGTCGGTGACGTGCTTGCCGACAGCGGCTACACCTACACGCACCCTGACCTCGACAGCGCGGTCCGCTGGCTCGTGGCCTGACGGTCACCGTCCCTGCCCACACCCCGACCGAGGTCCACCGACGGGCCCTCAGGTCGCAGACCGTAGGTCCGCGATGCGCCACCCCTCGTCGGTGCGGACGAGCTCCACGAGCACCACGTCACCGACGCTGGCAGGTCTCGACTGCGAGCCCGACGGCCCGACGACCGTGTAGGCGCTGGCGTCGATCCGGGCGCGCACGACCGCGGCATCTCGGGTGGCCGACACCGTGTGGGCGTCGGCGACCGAGTACCGCAGCCCGGCGTACCGCAGGCCGGCCCGGGCCACCTCGGCGATCGCCGCGGCATCGCGCGAGGCCGCGGCCGAGCCGGCGGCATCGGCGCCGTGCAGCATCGCCGGCGTCGCCTCGCGCCAGGCGGCTGCTCGGGCCTCGGCCAAGGCGGTGAGCAGCTCGGAGGCACGATCCGCGGGAGCGTCGGGGTCGCGGCGAGGGTCGGTTCGATGGGCCACGGAGGTCGTCGGGGTGGGCGACGGCGTGCGCTCCACCTCCTCCGCGGTGCTGGGCAGCGCCACGGGCGCCGCCACCGCTGTCCCGCCATCGCGCCCGAGCACCGTGACGGCCAGGACGATCGCGGCCGTGAGGGCCACGGCACCGAGCGCCGGAGCAGCCACGCGAGCCGCGCTCGACGGCCAGCGGCCCACCGGCTGGGTGTGCCGCCCCCGGCGGCGCGGCACCCCCAGCCTCCGCCGCGGCACCCCCAGCCTCCGCCGCGGCACCCCGGGTCGGTCGCCGTCCACCCCCGCCGCCGCCCGCAGCCGGTAGGTCACGGCGCTGATCTCGTCACCACCGCGCACGAGGTCCAGTGGCGTTGCCGTCGCAGCCTCGAACAGCAGCCACGCGAGCTCGTGTGCACCGGGACGTTCTCCGGGGTCCGGGGACAACGCCGCGTCGAGCGCCGCGACCACCTCCTCGGCGCTGTCGCCGGCGCGGCTCAGGTCACCGAGTGCCGGCCGCAGACCGGGTGCGCCCGG
>DATIAB010000094.1:0-11630 GCA_035458265.1 Ornithinibacter sp.
GTTGCCGCGAACCGGGCCGTCGAGGCGCTGCAGGTTGCAGTTGACGACGAAGTTGAGGTTGTCGAGCTCCTCACCGGCGGCGAGCTGGAGGAGGCCGCGCGACTCGGGCTCGTCCATCTCGCCGTCCCCGAGGAAGGCCCACACCTGCTGCTGGCTCGTGTCCTTCAGGCCCCGGTTGTGCAGGTACTTGTTGAACTGAGCCTGGTAGATCGCGTTCATCGGGCCCAGGCCCATGGAGACGGTCGGGAACTCCCAGAAGTCCGGCATCAGGCGCGGGTGCGGGTAGGACGGGATCGCCAGCGGCGCACTGTCGACGACGTGCGACTTCTCCTGACGGAAGCCGTCGAGGCGCTCGGGCGAGATGCGGCCCTCGAGGAAGGCCCGGGCATACATGCCGGGAGAGGCGTGCCCCTGGAAGAAGATCTGGTCACCGCCGCCGGGGTGGTCCTTACCGCGGAAGAAGTGGTTGAAGCCGACTTCGTAGAGCGTGGCCGCCGACGCATAGGTGGAGATGTGCCCGCCGACGCCGATGCCGGGCTTCTGCGCCCGGTGCACGATCATCGCGGCGTTCCAGCGCAGGTAGGCGCGGAAGCGGCGCTCGACCTCCTCGTCGCCGGGGAACCAGGGCTCCTGCTCGGGGCTGATCGTGTTGACGTAGTCGGTCGTCGTCAGCGAGGGCACGCCGACCTGCATGGCGCGCGAGCGCTCGAGCAGGCGAAGCATGAGGTAGCGCGCGCGCATCCTGCCGGGCCCGTCGATGACCGCGTCGAGGCTGTCGAGCCACTCCTGGGTCTCCGCGGGGTCGATGTCCGGCAGGTGGGTCGGGATGCCGTTGAGGATGGGGCCGACGTCGTCGCGGGAGGTCACGCGTTCGTCCTTTCGCCGATGAGCAACAGGTCGCGCGCGGATGGGCGGCGCGTTGGACCCATCCTTCACCCGATCGACGCCCCTCGCGCAATCGAGTTCACATTACTGAGCAGTAGTTGGCTCAGGTTCCCGTGAGTCGGTCGGGTCTGGTGTAGACCGACAGCGTCGGATGCCGGGTGAACGCCACGAGCGTGATGCCGCAGTCAGCGGCCAGCTCGACCGCGAGCGACGTCGGTGCCCCGACGGCAACGACGACCGGGATGCCGGCCACGCTCGCCTTCTGGACGATCTCGAAGCTGGCCCGAGCGCTCACGACGAGCACGGTTCCGGCGAGCGGCAGCGCCCCGACCCGGGCCGCAGCCCCGATGACCTTGTCGACCGCGTTGTGCCGCCCCACGTCCTCCCGGACGTGCACGAGGTCGCCGGATGCCGTCGCGAGCCCCGCCGCGTGAACGCCCCCGGTCCGGTCGAACACGGGCTGGTGCCGCCGCAACGCGTCCGGCAACCCCGCCACGACGTCGGGTGGGAGCACGAGCGCGTCGCTCGCCACGGCATACCGGCTGGCCGTCCGCACCGCCTCGACCGAGGCCGACCCGCACACGCCGCACGCACTGGTCATCGCCTCGATCCGCTCCCGCGGTGCCCGGTGCAGCACGGTCCCCGCCGCGAGCGTCACGTCGACGACGTTGAACGTGGGTGAGCCGCTCTCGTCGAGGTCGGTGCAGTGCATGAGCGTGGCCACCTCGTCGGCCCCGTGGAGCAGGCCTTCGGTGAGCAGGTGGCCGATGGCGAGGTCGAAGTCGTCACCGGGGGTGCGCATCGTCGTCGTCAGCGGCGCGTCGTCAACCCTGATCTCGAGCGGCTCCTCGACGGCGACGGTGTCCGTGCGCTCGACCCGGACACCGCTCTCGACGTCCACCCGCGTCCGTCGCACGCGTGTCGTGACCCGGCCCATGCCGTCATCCAAACACACGTCGCGCGAGCGTTACGGGGAGCGGAACGGTGGCAGCGGCCCCACCACCACCCGGCATACGGTCGCTGGCATGGACGCCAACCCCGAGATCGGTCTGTCCGTCGACGTCGACGGCATCGCCACCAACTACCACCGCGCCGGTTCCGGACCCGTCGTGCTGCTCGTCCACGGCTCCGGCCCCGGGGTGTCGGCCTGGGCCAACTGGCGGCTGACGATCCCGGCCCTCGCGGAGCGCTTCACCGTCATCGCCCCCGACATCGTCGGCTTCGGCTTCACGGACCGGCCTCAGGGCTTCGACTACTCGCTCGACGCGTGGCGCGCGCACCTGCTCGGGTTCGCCGACGCCCTCGGGCTCGACCGCTTCTCCATCGTCGGCAACAGCTTCGGCGGCGCCCTGGCCCTGTCCATGGCCGCGCACCGACCCCAGCGCGTCGATCGGATGGTCCTCATGGGAGCCGCCGGGGTGCCGTTCCCGATCACCGACGGACTCGACCGCGTCTGGGGCTACGAACCCTCGCTGGCGACGATGCGCGGCCTGCTGGACGTCTTCGCGTTCGACCCCGCGTTCGCCACGGACGAGCTCGCTGAGCTGCGGTATGCCGCGTCCGTGCGGCCGGGGTTCCAGGAGTCGTTCGCTGCCATGTTCCCCGCGCCCCGCCAGCGCTGGGTGGACGCCCTGACCACCCCCGACGACGTCATCGCCGCCCTGCCACACCGCACCCTCGTCGTCCACGGCCGCGACGACCGGGTCATCCCGCTCACCAACGCCCAGCGCCTCCTCGAGCTCATCGACGACAGCCAGCTGCACGTCTTCGGCCGCTGCGGGCACTGGACCCAGATCGAGCACGCGGCCGAGTTCAACGCGCTGGTCGGTGACTTCCTGGCCTGAGGCAGACTGGGGGCATGGCCGACCTCGACCCACTGACGCCCGCGCGCCCGGTGGAGGTCACGCTCCACGGCGGAGACCTCCCGTGGCAGCCGGTCTCCCCGAGCCTGACGCGCGTTCGCCTGATCACGCTCGCCATCACGCTCGTCCCGTTGCTCATCGCCACGGTCGTCGTGGGGGTGCTGTTCACGCGGTGGGCCCTGCTCGGCACCCTGGCTGTCGTGCTGGGCGGGCTCTGGGCCGCCTGGGTCATCGGCCGGCAGGTCAGCGCGATCAGCTGGGTCGAGCTCGACGAGGAGATCGTGATCCGCAAGGGCCGCCTGTTCCGCTCGCTCGTGAGCGTGCCCTACGGCCGCCTGCAGTACGTCGACATCCAGTCGGGCCCTCTCATGCGGGCCCACGGCATCGCCTCGTGCGAGATCCACACCGCCTCGCCCGAGAGTGGCGGGTCGCTTCCCGGCCTGCCGGTGGCCGAGGCCGAGGCACTGCGCGAGCGCCTGTCCGCGCGCGGCGAGGCACAGCGGGCGGGCCTGTGACGGACCCGGGTCCGCGCAGGGCGGGGGAGTGGCAGCGGCTGCACCCCCTCTCGCCACTGCTGCGCGGCGGAGTCGTCCTCATCGCGGTCCTGGGCTACACGGCATCCCAGTTCTTCGACCGCTTCCTGCGCTCGCTCGGTCTCGAGAACGTCGTCCCGGGCCCCGACATCGGCCTCGAGGGAGAGGGCGACGACGGGGCGCTCGAGCAGGTGGTGGCCCATCCCTTCCTGGCCCTGCTGGCCCTCGTCCTCCTCGTTGCGGGCGTCGCCGCGGTCAACTGGGTCTCCTGGCGCTTCTCCCGCTTCCGTGTGGGTGACGGCCAGGTCGAGCTGCGCCAGGGGGTGGTCTTCCGCCAGCACCGCCAGGTGCGCCTCGAGCGGGTGCAGGCCGTCGAGCTCTCCCGCCCGATCCTCGCGCGGCTGTTCGGGCTGGCCCGCGTGGTCGTGCAGTCCGCCGGCGGCTCCGACTCCCAGCTGACGCTGTCCTTCATCGAGCTCGGGCGGGCCGAGTCGCTGCGTGAGCACCTGCTCGACCTCGCCGGCCAGTCCGAGGAAGCCCCCGCAGCCCCCGATCCGATGGGGGACCCCGCCTCGCTGACGCAGCCGACCTCGCCCACCCCGGATGCCGGACACCGCGCCCGCGCGCCCCTCGCCGCCGTGCCCGTCGTGGAGGTGCCCAACGGGCGTCTGTTCGTCGCCACGATCCTCCACGGGTCGACGATCTTCCTCGGTGTCGTGCTCTTCGGAGCGCTCATCACCGCCGGCGTGATGAGCGTCGGGCCGCTCGCGCTCGCCGGCGTGCCGGCCATGCTGCCCGCAGCCTTCTTCATCGCCCTCAACCGCGGCAAGGAGATGCTCACCCACGGAAACTTCCGGCTCGCGGACGTCGGCACGGGCGTGCGGGTGACCGAGGGGCTCACCGACCTGCGCACGATGACGATCCCGCTGCACCGCATCCAGGCGCTCGAGATCGTCCAACCCGTGTGGTGGCGGCCCGTCGGATGGTGGCGCGTGCGGGTCAACGTCGCCGGGGTCGGCTCGTCCGGCAGCAGTGACGGCGAGGGTGAACGGGAGACGACGCTGCTGCCCGTCGGCACACTCGCGGAGGCACAGCACCTGCTGCGCGTGCTCGCCCCCCGCGTGCCGACCGAGGTCTGGACCGACGCCGTGCTCGGCGACGAACCGCAGCCCGGCTGGCAGACCATCTCGCCGCGCGCGAAGGTCCTCGACCCGCTCTCGTGGCGACGCAACGGCTGGTCGGACACCGATGGCGCCGTGCTCCTGCGGTCGGGTCGGCTCACGAGACGCGCGATCGCGGTCCCGCACGCACGCATCCAGTCGGTCACGATGAGGCAGGGCTGGCTCCAGGCGCGACTCGGTGTCGCGAGCACGCACGTGGTCCCGGCGCCCGGTCCCATCTCCCCGGTCATCGCCCATCTCGCCGTCGCGGACGCCCAGTCCTTCTTCGCCCGGGTGAGCGAGCGTGCCCGCGTGGCACGCCGATCCTCGGGACCAGCGGCCTCCCCGCTTGCACCGGACCCCGCCGGGTTGGTGGACTGGACCCAGCACCCGTCCGGTGCCCCCGAACCAGGAAGGCTCGACACACCGTGAACACCCCCGCCCCTCCGCCGGTCGACCCCGGTCCGAACGGCTCCACGGCCGTCCAGCGGCTCGGGCTCACCCGCGACCTGGTGGTCCAGGAGTTCGGCTATGACAGCGACGTCGACGACGAGTTCCGCTTCGCCGTCGAGGACCTGTGCGGTGCCGAGATGGAGGACGAGGACTACACGGGCGGAGCGGATGCCGTGCTCCTGTGGTTCCGCGACGGCGACGGCGACCTCGGGGACGCCCTGGTCGACATGGTCGGGGTGCTCGACGACGGGGGCTTCGTCGTCCTCCTCACCCCCAAGGCGACTCGTGACGAGATCGAAGCCAGCGACATCGACGAGGCGGCGGTGACTGCTGGGCTGCACCCGGCGGGGACCTTCAACGCGTCCACGCACTGGCGCGCGCACAAGCTCGTGGCGCCCAAGGCTCCCGCCAAACGGTAGGCGCGCGCCCGGCATCCGCGCGGTTGGCCTGCACGGCGTGCCTCAGGGCCCCGCCCGCACTGGCAGGATGGCTCCATGCCCCTGACGACCCTGCAACCCCTCGCCGTCGGCCACCGCGCTCCGGACTTCGCCCTGCGCGACCAGAACGGTGTCGAGGTCACGCTCTCCGAGCTGACCGCCAGCAAGAACGTCGTCATCGTGTTCTACCCCTTCGCGTTCTCGGGCATCTGCACCGGCGAGCTCGACGAGATCCGCGACCACCTCGAGCGGTTCGTCTCGGACGCCCTGCAGGTCGTCTGCATCTCCTGCGACCCCGTCTTCGCGCTGCGCGCCTGGGCGGACCAGCAGGGCTACTTCTTCCCGCTGCTGTCCGACTACTGGCCGCACGGTGAGGTTGCTCAGGCCTACGGCGTCCTCAACGACCGCACCGGCGCCCCCGTGCGTGGCACCTTCCTCGTCGGCCGCGACGGCCTCGTGAAGTGGAGCCTGGTCAACGGGCCCGGCGACCGGCGCGACTTCGGCGACATCCCCGCCGAGGTCGCGGCGCTGCCCTGACGACACGCCGGACACCGGTGTCCGCCCACCTGCCACAATGTGCGCTGACGACCGCAGCCGCCCTCGGGCAGCCGGTCGCCTCGGGCCTGTAGCTCAGCTGGTAGAGCGCCGCGTTTACACCGCGAAGGTCGTCGGTTCGATCCCGGCCGGGCCCACGTGAGCGACGACGCCGACCTGACCCTGCGTGAGGTGCTCGACGTGCTCGAGGACCTCTACCCTGCGCACAGCGCCCAGTCGTGGGACCGGGTGGGGCTGGTGACCGGTGATCCCGAGCAGTCCGTGCGGCGCATCCACCTCGCGGTCGACCCGACCCTGACGGTCATCGCGGAGGCGCGTGAGCTGGGCGCGGACCTCCTCGTCACCCACCACCCGCTGCTCCTGCGCGGGGTGCACAGCATCGCCACGACGAGCGCCAAGGGCGCCAGCGTCACCGACCTCGTCGTGGGTGACGTCGCCCTCTTCGTCGCCCACACCAACGCCGACGTCGCCGAGCACGGAGTGGGCCTCGCCCTCGCCCGGGCCTGTGGCCTCACCGACACCGAGCCCCTCACCCTGGCCGAGGGCCAACCACTCGGGCGGGTCGGCGACCTCGAGGATGCCGTGTCGCTGCGGTCGTTCGTGGACGCTCTGGCGAGCCGGCTGCCCGCGGGCGCGGGCGGCATCCGCGTGGCCGGCGCGCCGGATGCCGTGGTGCGTCGGGTGGCGCTGCTCGGCGGGTCGGGCGACGACCTGTTCGATGCCGTTCGGGCCAGTGGGGCCGACGTCTACGTCACGGCCGACCTGCGCCACCATCCGGCGCTGGAGGCCCGTGAGGAGGCCCGCGGGGGCACCCCCTACCTCGTCGACGCGGGTCACTGGGCCAGCGAGTACGTGTGGCTCGAATGGGCGCAGCGGGCGCTGGTCGCGGGGCTGGGGGAGCGCGCGACTAGGGTGGAGACCCACATCAGCACAGTGCGCACCGACCCGTGGACCTTCGTCGTCGGTGCCGACCCCGGAGGTATGCCGTGAACGCCGAGTCCGCCCGCCAGCTGCGGTTGCTCGACCTCCAGGCCATCGACACCCGGCTCGACCAGATCGAGCACGCGCGAACCCATCTGCCCCAGCTTGCCGAGCTCGCGGACCTGAAGGGCAAGGCGCAGCTCATCGACGACCAGCTCGTGCGGTCCCGCACCGAGCTGGACGACATCGCCCGTGAGGTGGCCAAGGCGGACGCCGACGTGCAGCAGGTGCGCGACCGTGCCGCCCGCGACCAGGCCCGCCTGGACGCCGGCACCGGGTCGGCCAAGGACCTCACGGCCATCCAGCACGAGCTCGGGTCGCTGGCACGGCGCCAGAGCGAGCTCGAGGACATCGAGCTCGAGGTCATGGAGCGGGCCGAGAACGCACAGTCCGACGTCGCCGAGCTGGAGCGGGGCCGCGGTGAGCTGACGGCGCGCATCCAGGCCCTCGAGGCCGCCCGAGACCAGGCCCTGGGAGTGCTCGACGCCGAGGCTCTCGAGGTGGGCGGGCCCCGCGACACCGTGGTGCAGGAGGTCGGCGAGGACCTCGTCGCCCTCTACGAGAAGATCCGCGTCGCCAACGGTGGCACCGGAGCGGCAGCACTGCGACAGCGCCGCTGCGGTGGCTGCCAGCTCGAGCTCAACCCCGTCGAGCTCCAGCGGCTGCGCCTCGCGCCCGAGGACGAGGTGCTGCGCTGCGAGGAATGCCGCCGCATCCTCGTGCGGACCCCCGAGTCCGGGCTGTGAGGCGGCGGCTCACCGTCGAGGCCGACGGGGGGTCGCGCGGAAACCCGGGCGTGGCGGGCTACGGCGCCCTCGTGCGCGACCGCGACACCGGGGCCCTGCTGGCCGAGCGCGCCGAGCCACTCGGCAAGGCGTCGAACAACGTCGCGGAGTACCGGGGTCTCATCGCCGGCCTCGAGGCCGCCCTGGCCATCGACCCGGGCGCGGACGTGCTGGCCCGGATGGACTCCAAGCTCGTCGTGGAGCAGATGTCGGGCCGCTGGAAGATCAAGCACGAGGACATGCGACGTCTTGCCCTCCGGGCCCGCGACGTCGCCGCGCAGATCGTCGCGGCGGGTGGTGCCGTCCGCTACGAGTGGATCCCGCGTGAGATCAACAAGGACGCCGACGCCCTGTCCAACGTGGCGATGGACGGGCACACCGTCGACCGGACCTTCCAGGGCTCGACCGATGTCGAGGCGGTCGACGTCGTGGGTGCCGATGACCTCGGGGCGGTGGCGGAGGAGTCCACCGAGATGGCGGAGCACGGCATCCCCGTGCGGGTGGTGCTCGTGGCCGCTGCGGTGACGAAGGCAGGGGCGGGTGCCACGGCATCCGCGGTGGCCACGGTGGTCGGTGGCGGCGTCACCCGCGTCGTGCGGGCCGCGACGGATGCCGTGAGCGACACCGCCCGCGCGGTCGGCGAGGCACTGGGGGCCGAGCCCGAGCTCGACCCTGACTGGGACGGCTCGGGCCGAGGTGTGGTGGCGGCGTGGGACCGTGTGGTGCAGCGAGGCGGGACAGCCGTCGTCGTGTGCCCCGCCGACGGCGTGCGCGGTGTCCTGGCGCACCTGCTCGGGGTACCGGCTGCCCGTCGGGAGCGCATCGCCGTGGCGGCCGGCTCGCTGGCGGGCATCGAGGCGTGGGGCGACGGACGCGTCTCGGTCGCGTTCACCAACCGCACGTGAGGCTCGGTCGCACCTGAGACAGGCTGCCGCGCGACCGGCGCCCCCGCATACGCTCGTTCCATGAGCTATGCAGGTGACGTCACGCCCGAGCAGGCATATGCCGCAGCGACGGGGGCCGAGGGTGCGTTGCTCGTCGACGTGCGCACGCGGGCCGAGTGGACCTTCGTCGGGGTCCCGGTGCTCGAGGGCGGCGCCGACGAGGTGGCGTTCGTCGAGTGGTCGACCTACCCGCACGGCCTGCTCAACGAGCGGTTCGTGGAGGAGGTCGTCGCGGCCGGCCTCACCCCGGGACGCCCCGTGTACCTGCTGTGCCGGTCGGGGGTGCGCTCGCGGGCGGCGGCCGACGCGCTGACCGCTGCTGGCCTCGGACCCGCCTACAACGTGCTCGAGGGTTTCGAGGGCGGGCACGACGCGGTCGGGCAGCGGTCGGTGTCCGGCTGGAAGAACGCCGGCCTGCCGTGGAGGCAGGGGTGAGCACCGACGCGTCGGGGTGGCACCCGCAGACACGTGCCGTGCGCGGTGGCCTCGCCCGCAGCGGCTTCGACGAGACCGCCGAGGCGCTGTACCTGACGTCGGGGTTCGTCTACGAGTCGGCCGAGCAGGCCGAGGCGGCGTTCAAGGACGAGGTCGAGCACTACATCTACAGCCGGTACGGCAACCCCACCGTCTCGACCTTCGAGGAGCGGATGCGGCTGCACGAGGGGGCGGAAGCGTGCTTCGCGACGGCATCCGGCATGGCGGCGGTGTTCACCGCGATGGCCGCGCTGTGCGGCAGCGGTGACCGGGTGGTGTCCTCGCGGGCGCTGTTCGGCTCGTGCTTCGTCATCCTCGACGAGATCCTGCCGCGGTGGGGTGTGGAGAGCGTCTTCGTCGACGGCGCGGACCTCGACCAGTGGCGGGAGGCGCTGTCGGTGCCGACGACGGCAGTCTTCTTCGAGACGCCGAGCAACCCGATGATGGAGCTCGTCGACATCGAGGCCGTCTCCGACCTGGCGCACGCGGCCGGCGCGACCGTCGTCGTCGACAACGTCTTCGGCACCCCGGTCTTCTCCCACCCGCTCGAGCACGGTGCCGACGTGGTCATCTACTCGACCACCAAGCACATCGACGGGCAGGGGCGGGCGCTCGGTGGGGCGATCCTCGGGACGAAGGAGTTCATCGAGGGCCCGGTGAAGAACCTCATGCGGCACACCGGACCGTCGATGTCGCCGTTCAACGCGTGGATCATGACCAAGGGACTGGAGACCCTCGACCTGCGGGTACGGGCGATGGCCGACGCGGCCCTGACCGTGGCGCGCACGCTCGAGCAGTGGCAGCACGCCGGGCGCGGTGTCACCCGGGTGCTCTACCCGCACCTGCCCAGCCACCCGCAGCACGAGCTGGCCCTGCGCCAGCTCGACGGTGGCGCCGGGACGGTGGTCACGTTCGACGTCGCCGGCGGCAAGGAGGCGGCGTTCGCGTTCATGAACACGCTCACCCTCGTCGACATCTCCAACAACCTCGGCGACTCCAAGTCGCTCACCACCCACCCGGCGACGACCACCCACCGCCGTCTGACACCCGAGGCGCGGGCCGCCGTGGGGATCACCGACGGCACGATCCGGGTGTCGGTGGGGCTGGAGGACGTCCGGGACCTCATCGCCGACCTCGACGCCGCACTGACCGCAGCGGATGCCAGCTCGGGCTGACTTGGCTGTTAGCGTCGCAGGCATGAGTGATGTCACGTCCGTCCAGCGCCTGATCCCGTCACCCCCCGAGCCGATCTTCGACCTGCTCGTCGACCCGGCGGGACACGCCGAGATCGACGGTGGTGGCACCGTCGTCGGAGCCCGCAGCGGTGGACGCCGGCTCGTGCTCGGTGACCGCTTCGGCATGGACATGCACCTCGGCACCGCGTACTCCACGCGGAACACCGTCGTCGAGCTCGAGGAGAACCGGCGGATCGCCTGGCAGACCACGGTGAGTGGGCCTCTCGGAGTGCTGCTGGGTGGTCGGGTCTGGCGCTATGTGCTAGAGCCGGTCGAAGGCGGCACGCTCGTCACCGAGTCGTGGGACCTCACCCAGGAACGCTTCACGAGCAAGCTCGTCGTCAAGGCGAAGATGACCCACTCCACCAAGCGCAACATGGAGCGCACCCTGGCCCGCATCGAGGAGCTCGTGACCTCGGTCGTGTGAGCGGGCAGAGCCCCGCCCGGCTAGCCCGTCGGTTGGCTCTCGGCGACGAGCCGGCGCTCCTCCGCCACCCCCGCCATCGCCCAGCGCACCGCCCGGGTGCCGAGCAGGCCGATCCCACCGGCCACCGGGGCCAGCGGCCCCAGGCGCGGCAGTCCCAGCGAGCGGCGCGCCCACCCGGGCAGCACGGCGACGCCGCCCGTGGCGATGAGACCGTATCCCGGCCTGGCCGCCCACGGCAGCGGAGGGTCGAGCAGGAGGAAGCGAGCCGCATCCCGGGCGGCATCGGTCGCCTCGAGGTCGGGCCGGAATGACGCGAGCGCGGCGTCCAGCCCGGCCACCGTCGTGGGGACGTTCATCGCGCCGAGCAGCCGGGCCACGACGCCGGCCTGCTCGACGTAGGTGTCGGCCTCGGCCGGGGTGAGCGGTTCGGCGGCGTACCGCTGGAACGCCGTGAGGAACGAGTGTGCTTCGGCGACGTGCACCCACGAGAGCAGCACCGGGTCACTGGCGCGGTACGGCCGGCCGCGCTCGTCGCTGCCTCGCACCCGCTCGTGGATCGCCCGGACCCGGGCGATGGTGCTCTCGGCGTCGGCGATGGTGCCGAAGGTCGTCGTCGCGAGGAAGTGCGACGTGCGCTGCAGCCGCCCCCACGGGTCGCCGCGATAGCCGCTGTGGCCGGCGACCCCGGCCATCGCGAGCGGGTGCAGCGACTGGAGCAGCAGGGCGGCCACCCCTCCCGGGAACATCGACGCGTCGGCGTGTACCCGCCACACCGGGTCCTTCGGCGTGAACCAGCGCTCACCGGGGCGACCCCAGATGACCCGGGCGCGCTCGGCCGCGTCGTCGCCGGCCACCCGGGCGCGCAGGGCGGCGCCGAGCCGGCGCTGCGCGAGGAGGGA
>DATIAB010000095.1:0-8693 GCA_035458265.1 Ornithinibacter sp.
CGATGAACCAGATGCCGAGACGGCCGGCGGGACCGTGATCCTCGGGCCGGGGGTTGGGGGAGGGTGCCACCTGTCGAAGGTAATGCACGTCACAACCACTTTCAACGCCGCGTCCGCCACTTTTGCGTGGCTTCGGTCAAAAGTGCTGCGGTGACGCGGGGTGCAGTGCGAGCGCGGAACGCGAAACCACGTGCGCCTCGCAGTGGCGGACCAGCTCGGCGTACGCCTCGGCACCCATCAGCTCGACCAGCTCGGGCTCGTGGGTGAGGTAGACCGGCTCGGGGGCGACGTGCGCCTCGGTGTTGCCCGAGCAGTACCAGTCGAGGTCGTGGCCACCGGGTCCCCACCCGCGGCGGTCGTACTCGGCGATGGTCACCTCGAGGTAGGACGTGTCGTCGGGCCGTTCGACCGTGCGGTAGGACCGTCGGATGGGCAGCTGCCAGCACACGTCGGGCTTGGCCTCGTGCGGCGGCCGGCCGGTGAGCACCGCGTGCTGGTGCAGCGCGCATCCGGCCCCGGCGGGGAAACCGGGCCGGTTGAGCATGATGCAGGCACCGTCGACGACCTTGGTCTTGCGGGCGGCGTCCTCGCCGTCGCCGTCGAGCTCGGTCCAGGCCGAGCGCCGGGCCGGGTCCTTGTCGCCCCGCTTGCCGCGCCCGGGGTGGTGCTGCCACTCGTCCTCGCCGAGCTCGGCGACGACGGCCTGCACCCGCTCGAGGTCCTCGTCGTCGGTGAAGTGGGCCCCGAGCGTGCAGCAGCCGTCGTCGGGCCGGTCGGCGTAGATGCCCTGACAGCCCGAGCCGAAGATGCACGTCCAGCTCGACGTCAGCCAGGTGAGGTCGACGCGGAAGCGCTGCCCCGGGTTCGCGGGGTCGGGCAGCTCGGCCCAGGTTCGGGCGATGTCCAGCGGCGTCTCGGGCACGCGCCCCACCCTATGGGCGCCCTCCGGCGATGGGGGTCCCCGACAGCGACTACCTTGGGCGCATGCGCCTCGGGGTCATCGACGTCGGTTCGAACACGGTCCACCTCCTCGTCGTCGACGCGCACCCGGGGGCCCAGCCGCTGCCGGCGTCCAAGCACAAGATCGATCTGCGCCTGTCCGAGCACGTCACCGACGACGGCCGCATCGGGGACCAGGGCCGCGACCGGCTGGCGGCCTTCGTGCAGGAGTGCCTCGACGTGGCCGAGCACCAGGGGGTCGAGAACCTCAGCGGCTTCGTCACGAGCGCCATCCGCGAGGCCCCCAACGGGCACGAGGTGCTGCTCGAGGTCAAGGAGCGCACGGGTGTGGTGCTGGACGTGCTCAGCGGTGCCGACGAGGCCCGCCTGACCTTCCTCGCGGCCCGCCGCTGGTTCGGCTGGTCGGCGGGGACCCTGCTCGTCGCCGACATCGGTGGAGGATCCCTCGAGCTCGCGCAGGGCATGGACGAGGACCCCGACGTCGCCGTCTCCCTGCCCCTCGGGGCGGGTCGGGTGACTCGCGACCTCCTTCCCGGGGACCCGCCCACCCCGGATGCCGTGCGCGAGGCACGACGCCTCGTGCGCGCCTCGATCGCCGCCGAGCTGCGGCCGCTCGCCAAGGCCGGCACACCCGACCGAGCGGTCGGCACGTCGAAGACGATGCGCTCGCTGGCCCGGATCTGCGGTGCAGCGCCGAGCGCGGAGGGCATGTACGCACCGCGCGTCCTGCGCTGCGAGACGTTGTCCGAGCGACTGCCCGAGATCGCCGCGATGTCTGCCGGGCAGCGCGCGGCGCTTCCCGGGGTCTCGGCGTCCCGGGCCCACCAGCTGCTCGCCGGGGCCATCGTGGCGGAGGCAGCGATGGACCTCCTCGGCATCGACGAGCTCGAGATCTGCCCGTGGGCGCTGCGTGAGGGCATCATCCTGCGCCACCTGGACAGGATGAGCTGAGCCGTGGCGACCAGCGGCCGTGGGGCCACCGGCCGTGGGGCCACCGGCCGGGCCCGACCGGTCGGGGTCCCGGGCGCCCTGGTCGGACTGTCCACCTCGTCGGTCTACCCCGAAGGCTGCGCCGCGGCCTTCGAGCTGGCGGCCCGGCTCGGGTACGACGGTGTCGAGATCATGGTCTGGACGGACCCGATCACCCGCGAGGCGGGAGCGTTGCGAGCGCTCGCCGAGCTGCACGGCATCCGGGTGCTGTCGATCCACGCCCCGACGCTGCTCGTCACCCAGCGGGTGTGGGGCACCGACCCGTGGCCGAAGATCGACCGGTCGATCGACCTGGCTGCCGAGCTGGGTGCCGACACCGTCGTGCTGCACCCGCCGTTCCGATGGCAGCGCGAGTACGCGCGCGACTTCGTCGACGGCGTGGCGCTGCGCGAGCACGACAGCGGGATGAGGTTGGCCGTGGAGAACATGTACCCGTGGCGAGGCCCCCGCTCGCGCGAGGTCGAGGCCTACCTGCCGCACTGGGACCCCGTCCCGCAACCGTACGACCACGTGACGCTCGACCTCTCGCACACGGCGACGGCCGGCTCCGACGCGCTCGCGATGGTGCAGGGGCTCGGCCCGCGGCTGAGCCATCTCCACCTCGCGGACGGGGTCGGCTCACCGCGCGACGAGCACCTCGTCCCGGGGCGCGGGACGCAACCGTGTGGCGAGGTGCTCGAGGCCCTCGCCACCAGCGGGTTCACCGGCCACGTCGTCGTCGAGGTGGCGACCCGCCGAGCCACCCAGGCGCAGCGCGAGCTCGACCTCGCCGAGTCGCTCGCGTTCGCGCGGCTGCACCTCGCGACCCCCCGCTGATGCCGGGAGGTCGTGAAGGGAGCTGGGGTCTCAGACCCAGTAGGTGTCGTGCTGGAGCATGAACGCTGCGCGCTCGTCGTCGGTCATCGGCATGCCGTGGCCCACGGCCGCGAGGGTCTCGAAGTAGTCCTCGCGCGGGGCTCCGGGGGTGAACATCAGCAGCATCCGGGCGTGGTCGGCGCCGCGGAAGCCGTGGACGCCACCCTGCGGGACGTGGAGGAAGTCACCTGCGGATGCCGTGACCCAGTCGGTGCCGTCGTGCACCCGCACGCGGCCCTCGAGGATGTAGAACGACTCGGTGATCGAGCGGTGGAAGTGCGGCGGCGGCCCGCTCTCGCCCTCGCCGAAGGTCCAGCGGTAGAGGCCGTAGCGGCCTCCGGTGGAGTCGCCGGTCGCGAGATACTCGCAGCTGCCGCCCTGGGCGTAGGTGAGGTCCGGGTCCGTCGCGTCAGGGCGCAGCCACGCGGTGGCCTCGCCGAGCTCGCCGGTGTAGCTGTCGGGTGGGTAGGGCCGATGGAGGGGGTTCGGCAGGGACATGACGGGCACGCTAGCGCGCACGGCATCCTCGTGCCCCTTGTCCGAGCGGGCGCCCTGCTGCATAATTCATCACATGACGAATAAAATCATGGTGGACTCCGGTGGCGACGCGATCATCGTCGAGAACCTGCACGTCGTCCGCGGGGCCCGGGAGGTGCTACCCGATCTCAGCCTGCACGTCCCCCGTGGTCAGGTCGTGGGTCTGCTCGGGCCGAGCGGGGGCGGAAAGTCCACCCTCATGCGCGCCATCGTCGGGGTCCAGGTGGTCGCGGGAGGACGGGTGAGCGTGCTCGGCGAGGAGGCGGGGTCACCCGCACTGCGTCACCGCGTCGGCTACGTCACGCAGTCGCCGAGCGTCTACGGCGACCTGTCGGTGCGCGAGAACGTCGAGTACTTCCGCAAGGTGCTGGGCGCACCCTCGGATGCCGTCGACCGCGCCATCACGGCCGTGGACCTCACCGACCACGCCACCGCCCTCGTCGACAACCTCAGCGGGGGCCAGCAGGCGCGGGTCAGCCTCGCGTGCACGCTCGTCGGCGACCCCGAGGTGCTCGTGCTCGACGAGCCGACGGTCGGGCTCGACCCGGTGCTCCGGCGCGAGCTCTGGGGGATCTTCCATCGGCTGGCCGAGCAGGGACGGACCCTTCTCGTGTCCAGCCACGTCATGGACGAGGCGGTGCGCTGCGACCGGCTCATCCTGCTGCGCGACGGACGGGTGCTCAGCGACTCCACCCTCCCCGAGCTGCTCGAGTCGACGGGCACCGCGGATGCCGAAGCGGCGTTCCTCGCGCTCATCGACGCGGCGGACTCGGCTGACCTCGGGGGTGCGGCATGACCGCCCGCATCACCCTCGCCACCACGTCCCGCATCCTGCACCAGCTGCGCCGGGACCACCGCACCCTGGCCCTGATGCTCGTCGTCCCGTGCGTGCTCCTGGGCCTGCTGGCCTGGATCTACGCCGACGCCCCTGGCGATGTCTTCGACCGGATCGGCCCGGCCCTGCTCGGGGTCTTCCCGTTCGTCGTGATGTTCATCGTCACGAGCATCGCCACCCTGCGCGAGCGGACGTCCGGCACGCTGGAGCGGCTGCTCACCACACCACTCGGCAAGGGCGACCTCATGCTCGGGTACGCCCTGGCGTTCGGGGCCGTCGCCGTCGTCCAGGCCCTGCTCGCCACGGGGTTCGCCGTGTGGGTGTGCGGGCTGGACATCGCCGGGCCGGTCTGGCTGCTCGTCGTGATCGCCCTGTTCGACGCCCTGCTCGGAACCGCTCTCGGCCTGCTCGCGAGTGGCTTCGCGCGCACCGAGTTCCAGGCGGTGCAGTTCATGCCGGCCTTCGTGTTGCCGCAGTTCCTGCTCTGCGGGCTGCTCGTGCCGCGTGAGCTGCTGCCCCCTGTGCTCGAGGCGATCTCGAACGTCCTGCCGCTGTCCTACGCCGTCGACGCGATGAAGGACGTCACGACTCAGGCGGATCCGCTGGCCGACGTCGTGCCGAGCCTGGGCGTGATCGTCATCTGGATCGTCCTCTCACTGGCCCTGGGCAGCCTCACCCTGCGTCGCCGCACCCCCTAGCATCCGCGGACTCAGGAGCACTTCGCCAACTCCGGGCCGTACACGGCCCTGACTCGGCGAAGTGCTCCTGAGTCCGCGGGAGGGCCGGGGCGGGATAGCCTGTCGCCGTGGACCCCAGTGACCTGCTCCGGGGAGCGATGCTCCAGCTGTCCGAGTCCGACCTCGTGCGCAAGGCGGTGGTGACTGCCCCGGTGAGCCGCGCCGTCGTCGCGCGGTACGTCGCCGGCGAGAGCGTCCCCGAGGCGGTGACCGTCGCCGGTGAGCTGCGCACGACCAACCGCCTGGCGACGATCGACTACCTCGGTGAGGACACCACCGACCTGGCCACGGCCGAGGCCACGCGGGACACCTACGTCCACCTGCTCGAGCTCCTCGCCGAGGCCGACCTCGCGGCCTACGGCGCCGCCGAGGTGAGCGTGAAGCTGAGCGCCATCGGCCAGGCGCTCCCGGCCGACGGCGACGCCATCGCCCTGGCCAACGCTCGGGCGATCTGCGAGGCCGCGCAGGCCGCGGGCACGACGGTCACCCTCGACATGGAGGACCACACGACGACCGACCGCACCCTCGAGGCCCTGCGCGCGCTGCGCGAGGACTTCCCGTGGGTCGGTGCCGTCCTCCAGTCCTACCTGCACCGCACCGAGGCCGACTGTCGCGACCTCGCGACGGCGGGCAGCCGCGTGCGGCTGTGCAAGGGCGCGTACAAGGAACCGGCGTCCGTCGCCTTCCAGGACGGCGACGAGGTCGACCTCTCCTACGTGCGGTGCCTCAAGGTGCTCATGGCCGGCGACGGGTACCCGATGGTCGCGAGCCACGACCCCCGGCTCATCGACATCGCCCAGGCGCTGGCCGGTCACCACGGACGCGCCCCGGACAGCTACGAGTTCCAGATGCTCCTCGGCATCCGGATGCACGAGCAGATGCGGATCGCCGACCGCGGGCACCAGATGAGGGTCTACGTGCCGTTCGGTGAGGACTGGTACGGCTACCTCGTGCGCCGCATGGCCGAACGCCCCGCGAACGTCCAGTTCTTCCTGCGCTCGCTCGTCACGAACGGCTGACCCGGCCGGATGCCGTGGCGCGCCTCCGCGCCTCCGCCCGCCACCCGGCATACTCACCTCCCATGGGAACGGTTGCGATCTTCGGTGCTGGTGTCATGGGCGAGACCCTGCTGTCCGGGTTGCTGCGTGCCGGGCGGCCGGTCGACGAGCTCGTCATCACCGAGCGCCGCGCGGACCGGGCTGCCGAGCTCACCGCGACGTACGGCGTGCGCGTGCTGGACAACGCCGACGCGGCCGACCTCGCAGACACCCTCGTGCTCGTCGTCAAGCCCCAGGACATGGGCGCACTGCTCGCCGAGATCCACGACCACGTCGGCGAGGGCAACCTCGTGGTGAGCCTCGCGGCGGGCATCACGACCAGCTACCTCGAGTCGCGGCTGCCCGCGGGGCGCGCGGTCGTGCGGGTCATGCCGAACACACCAGCCCTCGTCGACCAGGGCATGGCGGCCGTCAGCGCCGGCGCCCACTGCGACACCGCGCACCTCGCCGAGGCGCAGGCCCTGCTCGCCGCGACCGGCAAGGTCCTCGAGGTGCCCGAGAAGCTGCAGGATGCCGTCACCGCCATCTCCGGCAGCGGCCCCGCCTACATCTTCTACGTCGTCGAGGCGATGATCGAGGCAGGCGTCGTGCTCGGGATGCCGCGCAGCACCGCCACCGAGCTCGTCGTCCAGACCCTCTTCGGGGCGGCGACGATGATCAAGGAGACCGGGCAGCACCCGACGGTGCTGCGCGAGCAGGTCACCTCCCCGGGTGGCACGACGGCGGCTGCGCTGCGCACCCTCGACGACCACAAGGTGCGCGCGGCGTTCATCACGGCCATGGAGGCCGCGGCCCGGCGTTCGGCAGAGCTCGCCGGCGAGTGAGGCCCGCGGTGGAGACGGACGCGGCAGGTGAGGCGGAGGCGGGAAGCGGGGCGGACGGCATCCGGATCGAGGCGGTGACTGCGGCGCTGCTCCCGACCTACCGCGACGTACGCATCGCAGCACTCATCGACAGCCCGCGAGCCTTCTGGACCACCTACTCGCAGGCCGCATCCCGCACCGACGACGCCTGGGCACAGTGGGTGTCCGAGGGCCCGCAGACCTGGCTCGCCTTCGTCGGGGACAGCCCGGTCGGCACCGTTGGTCTCTGGCGGGGTGACAGCCAGCCTGCCGACCAGGTCACCCTCGTCGGCATGTGGGTGGCGACCGTCGTCAGGGGGAGCGGCGTCGCGGAACGCCTCGTCCGAAAGGCGCTCGCGGAGGCCGCGGATGCCGGGGCGCGCCGAGTCGTGCTCGAGGTCGCCCACGAGAACGAGAGGGCGTGGGCGTTCTACTCCCGCATGGGTTTCAGGCCCACCGGAGAGACAGGCACCATGCCCTGGGACCCGTCCGTGACGGAGGAGCTGATGGTGCTCGACCTCGACGCGGTCCCTTGAATGTTCACCTGCTCGACTTGCCGCCCCGGTGGGGGGCCATGGGAGAGTGTCGCGCATGACTGACATCACCGTGCGCCCGCTGGGAGCCGACGACTGGGAGCGGTACCGCTCCGTGCGCCTCACAGCGCTGCAGGAGTCGCCCCATGCCTTCGTCGCCTCGCTCGAGGAGGAGTCGGCCGAGCCCGAGGACTTCTGGCGCGCTCGGATGGAACGCTCCACCCGGTTGCTCGCGGAGCGGGCCGGCGAGCCCGTGGGCATCGCCAGCGTCGGCCCTGCGGATGACGACCAGCCCGAGGCGGCTCAGCTGTTCGGCCTGTGGGTCGCCCCCGAGGCACGCGGCACCGGGGTCGCCACCGCGCTGGTGCGGGCGGGGGCACGGACGGCTGCCGAGAAGGGCAAGCGTCAGCTGCACTACTGGGTCGGCACGGACAACGGCCGGGCCGTCGCGTTCGCCAGCGGCTTCGGGTTCCGCCCGACCGCCGAGCGCCGCCCCATGCGCGTCGTGTCTGAGGACGACGGTGAGGAGGAGCTGGCGATGACCCTGCCCCTGTCCGGTGACCGCGGGGGCCTCGCCCAGTTCTGACCCCGGCTCTGCCTCCGGACCTTCACCCCGGAACGTTCATGTTCGCCCCGGTACAGATCGGTTGCGAAGGTGAACCTTCTGGCATCGGGCGGGAAAGTACTCCAGGGGGTGCGGCTGCTCAGCGGTCAGCGGTCAGCGGTCAGGGGCGGGCGGCGAGGCGCTCGATGAGCGTGGTCGGGCCGCTGACGATCAGCACGTCGTGCGCGGAGACCTTCGTCGACGGCACGGCGTAGGTGAAGTCCTGCCCCGGCGCCTTGACCCCCACGACCGTCACGCCGTACTTGCTGCGGATGGCGCTCTGCTCGAGGGTGAAGCCGACCGTCTCGCTCGGGGGCCGCATCTTCACGATGGCGAAGCCGTCGTCGAACTCGATGTAGTCCTGCATCCGGCCGCCCATGAGGTGGGCCACCCGCCGGCCGGTGTCGGCCTCCGGGCGCACGATGTGCTGCACCCCGATCCGGTCCAGGATGCGCGCGTGCTCAGGGGAGAGTGCCTTGGCCCAGATGTCCACGACCCCGGCGTCGACGAGGTTGGCGGCCGCGAGCACCGACGCCTCGACCGACGAGCCGATCGCGACGACGGCGATCGGAAAGCGAGCCGCCCTCGCGTCGCGGATGACCCCGACGTCGCTGGCGTCGCCGTGGATGACGTGGCTGATCCGCCCGAGGAACTTCTCGGCGAGGAAGCCGTCCTTCTCGATGGCGGTGACCTTGTGGCCGAGGCGTCGCAGCTCGAGGGCTGCCGCCGCACCGAACCGGCC
>DATIAB010000096.1:0-8439 GCA_035458265.1 Ornithinibacter sp.
CCTGCACCGGGAACTCGTGGTCCGACAGGTAGTCGACGGCCTTCTGGGCCTCTTCGTAGGAGTCGTACAGGCCCAGCGACATCGGGTACTGCAGGGACAGTGCGGCTCGCAGGCCGGGACGCATGGGCTGGCTGGTCATGATCCCATTATCCCCCGTCCGAGGCCCTCGACTCCCGCCCCCACCCTCCGTCGGGGATGCTGGGGGGATGCGTCCGCGTCCGTCGTCATGGCCCGGTGGCGGCCCGCGCCGACCGACCCGCCTGCCGGTCGCGCTCGTCGTGGCACTCGCCGTGGCACTCGCCGGTCTCCTCGCCGCGCTCGCGGCGCCACGGATCCTCGGGCCGGGCACGGCCGACACGGCCGGATCGGAAACCACCACGGCCGGCTCCGCGACGCGGACCCAGACGACAGCCGCACCTCCTGCACCGACGCCGACACCCACCAGCACGCCGACGGCGCGCGCAGCCGGAACCCTCCCTTCCGTCGATCGCCTCACCGCCGACGACCCGTACGCGCTGTCCGTCGCCGCGAGCCGCCGCACGGTGACCGGCGGCGGACCCACCCGTGTCGTCTACCTCGTCGCGGACGCTGCCCTCGACCTCGGGTGGGCCGCGGTGCCGGCCGCCGCGGCCGGCGACGGCGGCGTGCTGCTCACCGCTTCTGATCGGCTGCCCGAGGTCACCACCACCGAGCTGCAGCGGCTCGACCCCACCGCGATCGTCCTCGTGGGAGGTGCCGCCGTGGTCTCGGATGCCGTCGCGACAGCGGCCGCCAGCCTCGCCCCCCGCATCGTGCGGGTCGACCACACGAACCCGGCCGATGCCGCGCGCGAGATCACGCGCTCGGCGTTCCCGGCCGCCACCGAGGTCTGGGTCGCCTCGGCGAGCCGACCCGCCGAGCTTGCCACGGCATCCGCCGTCGCCGCCGGTCGCGGAGCACCGCTGCTCGTCATCAGCGAGGATGCCGCCGCGCCCGCACCGTCCGACCTGGCCCTGGTGCGGGCTCTCGGGCCGGACACGGTGACCCTGGTCGGGGACGACACCTCACTCGCGCCCGGGGTGGAGCAGTCGCTGAGAGCGGCCCTGCCTGCGGCCACGGTCGCCAGGATCGGCAGCACCGGCGACAGCCCGGCGGCCACGGCACACACCCGGGCCTGGGACGGCGCCCCGGCCGGTGCCGCCTTCGTCGCCAACCCGGGCCACGGCACCGACGCCTTCACCGGGGCGGTGCTCGCCGGCGGGGCCGGGGCACCGCTCCTCTGGTCGCTGCCGTACTGCCTCCCGACCCCGACGCGGGATGCCGTGCTCGCGCCCACCGTCGCGCAGGTCACCGTGATCGGTGGGGAGCGCTCGGCCCGCAGGACCGTCGACGGTCTTGAACCGTGTCGCAGCATCACCGACCCCACGAGCACGTGGGTCCTCGTCAACAAACAGAACCCACTGTCTCCGAAGGGTTTCGAACCCAGCGACCTGACCGTGCCCGACATGCAGCACGCCGACGGACACCGCCTGCGCGCTGACGCTGCCCAGGCACTGGCCGACATGGCCGCTGCCTCGGTGGAGGCCGGTGTGGGGCGCATCGGCATCGACACGGCCTACCGGTCGTTCGAGACCCAGCAGGCCCTGTACGACCGGTTCCTCGCGCGTCGGGGGCGGGAGTGGACCGACCGGTGGTACCTGCGCGCGGGCTTCAGCGAGCACCAGACCGGGTTGACCGTGGACCTGCTGCCGATCGGTCGCTCGAACTGCACCATCAACGACTGCATCGACGAGACGCCGCAGGGCGAGTGGCTGGCCGAGAGCTCGTGGCGGTTCGGGTACGTCCTGCGTTACGGGAAGGGCCAGACGTCGGTGACCGGGGTCGGCTTCGAGCCCTGGCACTTCAGGTACGTCGGGACCTCACTGGCCAGGGCGTACCACGAGGGTGGGTGGCGCACCTACGAGCACTTCCTCGGTCAGCCGGCAGCGCCGACCTACTGAGTCAGCGGGCCTTGTACTCCTCGAGCAGGCGGCGGCCGATGATCATCTTCTGGATCTCGGCCGTGCCCTCGCCGATGAGCAGCATCGGGGCCTCGCGGTAGAGGCGCTCGATCTCGTACTCCTTGGAGTAGCCGTACCCGCCGTGGATCCGGAAGCTCTGCTCCACGACGTTGGCGCAGTTCTCCGAGGCCAGGTACTTCGCCATCCCGGCCTCGAGGTCGTTGCGCTCGCCGGCATCCTTGAGCTTGGCGGCCTTGACCATCATCTGGTGGCTCGCCTCGACCATGGTCGCCATGTCGGCCAGGCGGAAGAGGATGCCCTGGTGCTCGGCGATCTTCTTCCCGAAGGTCTCGCGCTGCTGGCTGTAGGCGATGCCCAGCTCGAAGGCCCGTCGCGACAGGCCGCACGCCCGGGCGGCGACGTTGACCCGGCCCACCTCGACGCCGTCCATCATCTGGTAGAAGCCCTTGCCGGGCGCGCCACCGAGCAGCTGGGCGTCGGTCGTGCGGTGTCCCTCGAAGATGAGCTCGGTCGTGTCGACGCCCTTGTAGCCCATCTTCTCGATCTTGCCCGGAACCGTGACACCCTGCGCGGTCTCCCCGAAGCCGGACTCCTTGTCGATGAGGAACGTGCTCATGTTCTTGTACGGGCTGTCACTCTGGCCGAGGTCGGTGCGCACGAGCACCGCCACGAGGTTGGCCGAGCCACCGTTGGTCAGCCACATCTTCTGGCCGGTGACGACCCACTCCTCGCCCTCGCGCACCGCCTTGGTGCGGATGGCCGCGACGTCGGACCCCAGCCCCGGCTCCGACATGGAGAACGCCCCCCGCACCTCACCCGTGGCCATCCGGGGCAGGTAGCGCTGCTTCTGCTCCTCGGTGCCGTGCTGAAGGATCAGGTACGCGACGATGAAGTGCGTGTTGATGATGCCGCTCACGGACATCCAGCCCCGCGCGATCTCCTCGACGACGAGCGCGTACGTGAGCAGCGACTCGCCGAGCCCGCCGTACTCCTCGGGAATCATCAGCCCGAAGATCCCCATCTCCTTCATGCCCTCGACGATGTCCGTCGGGTACTCGTCACGGTGCTCGAGCTCGGTCGCGACGGGCAGGATCTGCTCCTCCACGAACTCGCGCACGAGCTTGATGAGCTCGTGCT
Source organism: Ornithinibacter sp. (assembly GCA_035458265.1). Lineage (GTDB taxonomy): Bacteria > Actinomycetota > Actinomycetes > Actinomycetales > Dermatophilaceae > Fodinibacter. The sequence goes on from DATIAB010000096.1 coordinate 3,138, forward strand.
GCTCCTCTGAGAGTCCGTCCGTGGTCTGGAGTCGGGACATGCGTGATCGCCGCCTTTGGCTCGGGATGGGTCTGCCCACCGAGTATGCCGTCGGCCCGCCTCCCGCTGCTCCCTCACCGGGTGTGAGTCCCCCCACCTCCGACGCGCCCCGGGCGGCGGGCAGCGCTGTCGGCGACACGCCTGACCCACGGCAGCTCAGGGGATGGTGCCGAGCGGGTCGTCGTAGCCGTGTGTCGGCACACCGTCGATGGCCCCGGCCTCGCTGTCAACGGTCGGCGCCAACCGCGCGCCACCGGTGATCGACGCGGACGACAGCGTGGTGGCCGATCCGGGATATGTCGGGGATGACGGCAGGAACGTGTACGTCTCCAGGGCGTGGAACCCGTCGCCCCGGTAGTCCGTCGACAGTGGCACCCCGACATAGCGCAGGTGCCATGGCTCCGGGTTGTAGCCGGTCACCGACTCCTGCCCTGACTCGTACCGGACGATGAAGCCGTACCGCCAGGCGTTGGCCGCGAGCCACCGACCCTGTGGGGTCCCGGCGATGCACGTGTGCTCGCTGCAGCTGGCATCACCGACGGGGCCGACGTCGAGGGTGAGACCGGTCTGGTGCTCGCTGTACCCCGGCCGTGCGATCCACCGGTCGGTGTAGGCCTGCCCCCGCTCACGCACCCGGGTCCAGTAGAGGTTGTACTGCGTGTCGTACGAGCGGTATCCGCTGACGATCTTCATCCGGCCGGCGCCGGCGTTCACCGCGGCCGAGAACATCGAGCTGACCGCACTCGCGGCGGCAGATCGCAGACGCGCCCCGTTGGGGTACGTGACGTTGGGTGTCACGAGGTCGTTGGGTGCGTACTTCAACGGGTTCAGGGGGCGGGTCTTGTTGACGACCACCCAGATGGAGCTCGCGGCACCCAGGCTCAGGCACGGTGTCAGGGTGCCGACGAGCCCGCGGACCGCGCCGTAGCTGCCGAGCAGGGTGACGGAGGTGACCGAGGGGCCCAGGAGCTGCTGTCGGGTGGGTTCGAACGCACAGAGCGGGGTCGTGAGGTAGAGGGGTCGACGCAGCAGCCCGGCGTAGGCCCCGCCGACGAGCGCGTCCGGGTACTCCGTCCCGGTCGCCACGAACGCACGTCCGGGCTGCAGGGTGGGGTGCGCGAGCCGCATGACCTCCACCCCGGTCTGGTAGCGATCCGCTCCGGCAGCCCGCACGACCTCGGTTCCCGGCAGGACCGCCGGGATGGAGGACTCCAGGCCCGCCGACACGACCCCGGTGCCCCCGGCGATCACGACACGGCCGACGTCGAGGGCACCGAGGAGGGCGGCCGTCGGTGCGTCGACCCCGGCGTCACCGCCCCTGATGAGCACGAGGGGCTCCCGGTTCGCGCCGGCCGCCGCACCAGCGGTCAGCCCGTCGGGGAAGTTCACCCCGGTCGCGAGCCAGACCCGCTGCGCACCGTTCGGGAAGGCATACTCCGCGATCAGCCGAGAGGTCTGATAGCGGTCGGTGCCCTCGACCCGTTCGACGACGGGCGTGTAGGCGCCGGCCGCGGCCTCGACCGATGCCGACACCACGTCCGTCCCGCCGACGACGACGACTCGTTCGGGAGCCAGCCGGGCGAGCTCGCTCGCGACCACGGGCGGGAGCTGCCCGGGCTCGGACAGCAGGGTGATGCCGCCCAGCGCCGCCGCCGCCGGCGCAGCGCTGAGCGCATCGGGGAAGTTGCGCCCGGACGCGAGGAAGACGACAGGGGGCCGCGTCCCATCCGGGAAGGCCGCCTTGGAGACCGCGACCGCGGTGGCGAACCGGTCCGCGCCGCCGTACCGCGTGACGGGCGGCGACGCGATGGCCGCGAGTCCTGCGGGCACCGCACCGATCCCGCTGGATGCCGGAAGACCAGCGGTGACCTCGGCCGGCGTCGACGCGGCCGAGATGTCGGTGGCCAGCGCCAGGGGCAGCATCATCGCGACCGCGACGAGGCCCCCGCGCAGGCGGGAACGCCCCCGGAGATTCACCATGCACCCGACCCTAGCCACACCGCCGCGCCGGCGCGGGTGGATCCGGCCATTGTCCACCTCGGGCTGCTGTTACCCGGTCGCACAAAATCGGTGGCGGCCGGGCGGGATGGTGGGGCACGCTGGGGGTGAGCGCACGGCATCCGCCGTCGTGCCGTACCGAGAACCCTGAACGAGGAAGAGAAGGAGGCCGACATGTCGACCACTGTCCGGGCCCGCACCGAGCCCACCCCCATCCTTCTCGATCAGGAGCACCCTCGTGGCACACCAGCCGTTCCACCTGTCGGCGAAGCAGGCACTCTTCGCCACCGACACCTCCCCTGACGCCCCGCCCGACGGCGAGCGCTGGTCCACCTGGGACAGCGCGACCCACGGGCCGACACCGCGCCCGCCCTGGGTCGTCACCGACCTGGGTGCCGTCGAGAGCGACCTCGGGGTCCTCAAGACGGGCAAGGAGGCCGACGTCCACGTCCTGCGCCGCTGGGTGCCGGGCACCGACCGCCTCAGCACGATGGCCGCCAAGCGCTACCGCAACGGCGACCACCGGCTCTTCCACCGGGATGCCGGCTACCTCGAGGGCCGCCGGGTGCGCAAGAGTCGCGAGATGAGGGCGATGGCCACCCGCACCGACTTCGGCAAGCAGCTGATCTCCGGACAGTGGGCCGCGGCCGAGTTCGCCGCCCTGGGCAACCTGTGGGCGCTGGGACTGCCCGTGCCCTACCCCGTCCAGCTCGACGAGACCGAGATGCTCATGGAGTTCGTCGGCGACACCAGCGGTGCGGCACCCGTGGCCGCACCACGGCTCGTGTCCACGAGGCCCGCCCCGGACCTGCTCGCCGAGCTGTTCGAGCAGCTGCGCACCGCGATGCTCACCCTCGCGCACCACGGGTGGGCCCACGGCGACCTCTCGCCCTACAACGTGCTGCTGCACGACGAGCGGCTCGTGCTCATCGACTGGCCACAGGTCGTCGACGTGATCGGCAACCCGCAGGGCTTCGACTTCCTGGCCCGCGACGCGACGACGATGGCGACGTGGTTCACCCGGCGGGGTCTCGACGTCGACACGGGCGAGCTCGTCGGTGACCTCGTGGCCGAGGCGACGACCCGGTTCTGAGGCGCGCGGACGGCATACGATCACCCGTATGCCGTCCGCTCCCCGAACGCTCGCCGCCCCCACCGTGCCCGACCCGATGGACGCCCCGGCGATTCGCTGGGGCGTGCTGGCACCCGGCGGGATCGCCAACACCTTTGCGGATGCCGTGGCCACCGGCACACGCTCGCGCGTCGTCGCGTGCGGCTCGCGGTCGCTGGAACGAGCCCAGGAGTTCGCGCAGCGACACGAGGTCGAGCGCGCCCACGGGTCGTACGCCGACCTCGTCGCGGACCCCGACGTGGATGCCGTGTACGTCGCCAGCCCGCACAGCGAGCACCACGAGCACGCGCTCCTCGCGCTGCGCGCCGGAAAGCCGGTGCTCGTCGAGAAGGCGTTCACCCGCAGCCTGCCCGAGGCCGAGGAGGTCTTCGCCGCAGCCGAGGCCGGGGGGCTGCTCGCCGCCGAGGCCATGTGGAGCCGCTACCTGCCGCACTACGACGTCATCGCCCGCACCGTCGCCGCGGGCACACTCGGCGAGGTCGTGATGGTCGAGGCCGACCACGGGCAGCTGCTCTGGCCCGACGGCCCGGCCCGGCTCGCACAGCCCGAGCTGGCCGGCGGGGCGCTGCTCGACCTCGGCGTCTACCCGATCTCGTTCGCCGACCACGTGCTCGGCGGGCTGGGCGACGTGCAGGCCCGCGCCGTCCTCACCGACCTCGGGGTCGACGCGACGACCACCGTGGACGCCCGGGGCCCGGCCGGCGAGCTCGCCCGGTTGTGGTGCTCGATGGCTGCTGCCACCGCCTGCCCCGCCCGCGTCATCGGGACCGCTGCCCGTCTCGAGGTCTCCGGCCGCTTCTACGAGGTCGCCAGCAGCGTGCGGCTCATCGGCTCGGACGAGAGCGTGCTCGACGAGTACGTCTCACCCGTGCGCGACCACGGGTTCCGCTTCGAGGCTGCGGAGGTCGCTCGAGCCCTTGCGGAGGGCCGCACCCAGACGTGGTCGATGCCCTGGGACGCGACCCGTCGCGTCCTGGCCGCGATGGACGAGACGCGCCGCCAGGTCGGGGTCGTCTACCCGGGCGAGGAGTCCGCGGGGTGACGGGTCTGGCGCGCCCGCGGCCGGCATGCGGGTGTCCCAGGGGCACCGGTCACCCGGTCAGGGCGGCAAGGAAGACCGACTCGAGGTCCTCGGGGCGCGCCGCCGTGTAGGCCTTGCCGTTCGTGGCACCCGCGAGGTTGCGCAGCGCGCGGGCGTCCGCCTCGGAGCCGAGCGCGATCGTGTGGACCTCCACGGGGCGCGCCGGGTCAGCACTGTCGACGAGCCTGGCGAGGGTGGTCTCGAGGTCCGGGCTGCCGGGGTCCTCGTTCTTCCCGTCGCTGATCAGCACCACCGTGTTCGGCCCGGGCTGCCACGACGACCGCACGGCCGCGGCCGCGGCGAGGGTGGTCTCGTAGAGCGCGGTGTCACCGTCTGCTCGGATTCCCTGGACGGCAGAGGTGATGGTGTCGCGCGCCGTTCCACCACCGACCGTCCTGTCGAGCCGACCCAGGGGGACGACCTGCCGGTGATCGGGCCCCTGCGCGGCGCGGGAGAACGTCCACAGCCCCACGGACGCCTCGTCGGCGAAGAACGGCATCGACGCCAGCACGGCCTCCTTCGCGACGTCCATGCGGGTCTGACCGGTGCTGCCCACCTCCTGCTTCATCGACCCTGAGGTGTCGAGGACGACGAGGAGGGACCCTCGGCGGTCCAGGGCGGTCCAGTTCTGCAGGGTGCGGGCGAGGACGTCCTGGCTCGGTTGCGCCGGGGTGTAGCGGGGCTCGGTGGCCACGACCCCGGCATCGGCGGTCACGCCCGGGTCGAGCCGCGCGGCACGCCAGCCCGCAGACTGCAGCGCGGTCTGGGGCCGACCCTGGACGACGAAGTCGGCGAACGCCTCGGAGGCCGCCCGCTGCTCCGCGTCGACCCACTCCCCCTGGAGGGCCAGGACCGGTACCTCGCTGACGACCCAGCCCTCGGTCGGGTACATGGCGGCGACCTCCACGGCCGGCTTCGCGGCGTTGAAGGCGATGACCTCCTGCTCGGTGGCCGGAACGATCGGGAGGTCGCGCAGCGACTCGCTCGCGGCGGCATCGGCACCACGCAGGGCGGACAGCGCCCCCACGAGGTCACCGGTCGCGCCGCTCACG